>NZ_JBNXVP010000037.1:0-71422 GCF_050565645.1 Leptolyngbya sp. AN10 | reverse complement strand
AAGGAGATTTATCGAAAACAAATTACCCGCTGTCTTCGGCTTCGCTCAGTCAGCTAGAGATCGCGCCCTGAGCGAAGCCGAAGGGCAGTCTTTCAAGCGGTAAGCTCTTTCGTAGAAATCTCCTAATTGCTTAAAAGCGGGTTGAGAACGAGAAAGACTGTTCTTGACCCGTTCTTTTCCGTTTAAAGTCGGGTTTCGTCGATATTGACAGCTTCAATCGCTCTTGTCGTTTTCGGAATGGTCGATCGCTGACGCGAAACTAACTCAATGTCAGTGCCCTGTCGATTTGGGCGATACTTCTCTGTAATTTTTTGCCCTGTCAAGAAATTGCTGCTTTCGCGAGTTTCGTCGCCCGTTGCACGATCGCGAACATTCATATCGAATCCAATCAACACCAGTCGATTAGAAGCTTTATCAATCCAGAATCGATGTAGGGTATTCACTGCTTCACGAGAGCCGCGCAATTGATCGACTAGAATCACACCGTTCTCGATTTTGATATCAATCGATCCCAACATTCCGCCACAAGTTGAACAGAGCAATAGACGGGGAGCGAAACCGACTCGTCGCCATTGACCGTTAGATTGCTGCTGTAGAACGAGAAGAACGCGAACGCGATCTTCCCCTGAAGTTCTGATCAATCTTAGAACCGCATCCGGTCGCAGATCGCCATTCAAATCTCCCTGTGCCGTTGATTCGACTTTCCAGCCTTTTGGAACCAACGACTGCATACTTGCACCTTGAGCGGGAAACTCAGTTGAATTTGTCGATCGAGGAGTTTGAGCGATCGCAGGAATGACAGGGGAGATTGAGAAGATCGCCACAGCTAAACTTAAAATTGCACGATTCATATCTGTTCCGGGAGTGCTTTAGTCTCTACTTCAAGCTCCACACCTGCCATCTCCGGATTAACCGCCGTATTGCCATCCTGTACTTTCAAGCCGTAATGGATCGCCTTCACGATGTACCCCTGCCGCGATTACTTCCCCTACAAAAACGGTGTGATCGCCGTGATCAACTGTGCCAACCACTTGACATTCGACGTAGCCCAGTGAATCAGAAATAATCGGGCATCCCGTTTCACCGAGATAGAATTCAACATCCTCGAATTTATTTCCCACGCGACGTTGAGGCTTGAAAAACTTTTGTGCGAGGTCTTTCTGTCCCGCTTCAAGGAAACTAATCGCGAATACGCCACTCTTGCGAATCATCTGATTTGAGCCGGAATCTGCTTTGACACAGTTCACCACGATCGGCGGTTTAAACGATCCTTGCATCACCCAACTTGCAGTAAAGCCGTTCACTTCTTCGCCATCTTTCACCCCGCAAATGTACAACCCGTGGGGAATTTTGAGCAACATCGCTTTTTTTGCCTGTTCGTCGAGCATTGCTATCACCTGAAATTACTTGTTCGATCGATAAGCTTATCAAGAAAACAAAACCGACTTCTCTATCGCTAGAAAAGTCGGCTCCGAACAGAAAGGCTCAATGATGCGACTATTTCGCCAAGAAGCCTTTTACTTGCTGCAATGCGTAAGGAAGAATGCGGGAAACAGCCCAACCGCCCGCCAGAATGATCGGAAATAACACAATCAAGACGCGAAAGTCAAAATCCATACCAGTTCTCTCGTTTAATCAGACGTTTCAATTATTTAAATTTGTACCGTATTTTGGATGGGTTTCAAAGTACTTCTCTCAGGCAGTTCACATTTGTACATGGAATCCCAGGTCAGTTCCTTTATTTGCGTGAACGAGTGCTAATTTTTCGTAATGTTGGGCGTGTTCGATCAAATGTTCAACTTCGGAGTCTGAGAGTTCGCGAATCGGTTTGCCGGGAACGCCGATGACGAGCGATCGGGGCGGAACATTTTTCGTTACGACTGATCCCGCACCGATAATGCTGCCTGCCCCGACTCGAACGCCATCTAGTACGATCGCGCCGATTCCAATTAAGCACCCACGCTCAATATGGGCGCTATGAATCACGGCTCGATGCCCGACTGTAACGAAATCTTCAAGAATTGTTAGTTGACCGGGATCGCCGTGGAGAATGGCTCCGTCTTGAATATTGGTGCTGGCTCCGAGGACAATTCGCTCTACATCCGCTCGTATGACTGCGTTGTACCAAATGCTCACACCGGGAGAAATTTCGACATTTCCGATCACCGTAGCATTCGGAGCGACGAAAGCGGAGCGTGATAAATCGGGCGGATTCCAATAAGTTGGCGTAAAGGATGGAAAATCAGAAGGATTCACGGTGATAATGATTCTAGAACGCGCAAAAGTTGACCGTTATAATAATTTCACGATCGCGCTTCACATTAATGAAATGATTTGAGTGCCCGTACTTCATGATTAATCCCAGTTTTCAGTATCCGATTTTTGGTCCCGAAATCCAGTGTCCCCATTGTCGGCAAACCATTCCGGCATTGACACTGACTGATACTTATTTGTGTCCGCGTCATGGCGCATTTGAAGCGAATCCGAAGACGGGCGAATTGATTCATCTCCAATCGGCACGTCACTGGCGGCTGTGGAACGATGAATGGTATCGCCAACACACGCATCCGGATGGAATTCGATTTGAGATTCATGAAGCGCTCGATCGACTGTATACGCAAGGGTATCGCGCAACTCGTGTGATTATTGCTCAACGGTATAAAGAACTGATCAGCACCTATTTAGAGCGGAGTACGCCTTGGCGTGGACAGTCCGATTCTCCGAAACCGAGGCTCTACGGGCTTCCAGTTGAGTTCAGTCCTGATCCGAAAGACGATCCCTGCTGGGATGTGATCAATTTTGATTTAGAAAAGGAACCCGGTGCACCTGTGAGATATCCGTACTTCCGGTTATTTGAGTAGAGGATTGGGTCAGATGAGTGAAGCGGAGATTGATCCCGATGTTCTAGCTTGGTTTCAAACTCAAAGTGATGATCCGAAAGCCGCGATCAACGCTGTTCTGCGACAATTTACCAAGCGACTTAATAATCCAGATTTGCACCACGTTTCGATTCGGACGGCTGATATTTTTCGGGCGATCGCATTTTACGAACAGCTTGGTTTCCAGGTTTGTGAACGCTTCCAAACAGGCTATACATTGGCTTGCTGGATGGAAGGGTTGGGCGGACGAATTGAACTGCTGCAAATTCCTGAACCAAAACCCGTTCCAGATGCGTTCAATGATGAGCATTACACTGGGTACTACCATCTGTCGTTTGATGTGACGGAATTGGCGGAGGAATTGCCGCAGTGGATTGAGTCACTCAAGACGAAATTGGAAGGGCAAGATCAGGCTTTGACGGTGTTACTAGAGCCGACGCAGCAAATGATTGGCGATCGAGTTTATGAAGTGGCGTTTATTGCTGATGCAGATGGATTACCGATCGAATTTCTGAATCGGCTGAAGTAGAGTACTATGCTCTAACTTGCGATCGATTCGGTGACAAATGCCTGCGGAACCTTTTCTCGACAATTGGACGTATCTTAAAGTTGAATTTAATTGGCTGGAGCGGTTGTTGTTGACTGCCGTGGCAAAACAGCGCAAGGATACGAAAGCAGTCGAGCGGGTGGCGCAAACGAAAGCCGATCGCGCAACCAGTCATTGGTGGAAAGGATTGATCAGTCTGGAGGACGCGATCGCGTTTGATTCTCCAGTGAAACCACCGAAAGCAACTCCGAGTTATCAACAGCAACTAGAGGCACGAATCCAAGCGAGTCTGCAACGGGGAATTGGACTCGCGTTGCCGATGTTGTGCGATCGACTAAATCTGACGACGTTTGAGAAAAATATTGTTCTGATTGCCCTCGCGCCGGAAGTTCATCGCCGTTATGCTCAATTGTTTGGATATTTGCAGAGTGGTGAAGATATTTCGGAGCGACCAACGATCGATTTAGTTCTGAGATTGCTGTGTCGAAATGATGCAGAATGGCGAACAGTACGATCGAGCTTGATTGATTCGAGTCGATTGATGAAATCGGGATTGATTGAAGTCGAAGAAAATCAGCAATCAATGTTTTTGTCTCGATCGTTGAAACTTTCAGATGATTGCATTAATTATTTGCTGAGTGAACCCGCAGATTTGGCGGCGTTAGAAGAGTTGGTTTCGCCAGAAATGCCCTTTGAACTGGCGATGACGCGATCGAAGCTGCAATCAGTCAATTTAATCCTACCAAAGCTAGTTCAAGACCAATTAGAAGAGATTTATGACCAAATTCGGTTTGCGTCTCAATTGCAGGAATGGGGATTTGAGCAATCAAAAGGCATCACCGTGTTATTGATTGGCGCAAGTGGAACGGGAAAAACGATCGCGATTCAATCGATCGCTCAAAAATTAGAATTGCCGTTAACCGAGATTGATTTAGAGATCGATCCAACCAAAGATCTAACCTCCCCACTGTTGCTGATTAAATCAGCGGAACGATGGTTAACGAGATCGGCTCCGATCGCGAAAGTAATTGAATTGATTGAGTCTCGTAGCGGATTGACTTGTTTTAGTGTGCGGCATCGATTGGCGATTCCGGCGATTTTGCGATCGCGGATTGATTTCACGATCGAATTTCCTAAACCCGATACAACGGCACGAATTCAACTTTGGCAACAAGCCTTTCCGAAAGAAACGCCCGTTGCCGCAATTGAATGGAAAACGCTGGCGAAAAAGTACATTCTGACAGGCGGAGAAATTCAGGAAATCGCTCGAATTTCAGCGATCGAAGCCCTGTCGCAGAATTCATCGAAGATCGAACTGGATCACATTCTTAAAGCAATCGACCGACTTTCCCGATAAGCGGAAGAGAAATCGTTTTCCGCTGCCATAACCGCACCATCAGATAGAGATTCAGCACAAAATAGCCAGAAGTCATAAAACTTGCGGTCAACAGGAGCGGCAATTGAGCAGATTCAGACGTGAACGCGCTTGCGCCCATTAATCCGTAGAGAAGCAACCAGCCCATTGCAAATTTGATCACGAATCGGCTCAAAATTCGTTCTTGCCGACTGCCCGATCGACGATACAGCGTCCAAATTGCCGGAAAAAACCCAAAAACGGGTAAAAGGTAGAAAAATAGTTGAAGATGCCGAACTGCATCAGGTTCTAAGCGATCGAAGTCATTCATAACACAAGGGAATCACAAGGAAGGAGGATGAACCGAAACGAAAGCGCGATAATAATATCTAGAGACTGCCCAAAACACTCTCGTGAATTTCTGTTGTTAGTTGTTGCATCATGCCTCATCGCAATAAATTGTGGATTTGGTGGGAGTCCCTGTCTCCCGTATCGAAAGCGATCTTAATCGCCACTTTTGTGCCGCTTGTGGTGCTGAATGCCTGGGCGCTCTCATCGATTTTTAGTTATTTCCATTCCCTATTAGCGATCGTAGTTGGCGCGGCGTTGCTCACTTTCCTGCTGAATTATCCCGTCAGCTACATGCAGCAACACGGAACTACACGAGGAAGAGCCGCGATCGTGGTTTTTCTATTCACGATTTCGATCTTGCTTGCGATCGGGGTCACGCTCGTTCCGCTGGCACTCCAACAAGCCCAGCAACTTGTAGTGAGATTGCCGGATTGGATCGATTCGGGACAGCGACAATTGATTCTGCTCAATGATCAGATCGAGAAAGCAGGATTTCCGATTAGTCTTGATGTGTTGGCAGATCAGATCACGGCTCCGGTGAAAAATCAATTGCAACGATTGGCAGGCGATATTCTTGGATTGGCTGTCATTACCGTAACCAGTTTGCTTGATTTGCTGTTGACGCTGGTATTGACGTTTTATTTGCTACAACATAGCGATCGACTTTGGGAAAGTTTAGTCGAATGGTTGCCGACTCGCATTCGAGATCCATTCACCGAAACATTGCGCCTCAGCTTTCAAAATTTCTTTTTCAGTCAGTTGATTTCATCGACCTCGATGGGATTTGTATTGACTGTAATTTTTCTAACTCTGCGAGTTCCGTTTGGATTGCTGTTTGGATTGACGATCGGAACTATGGCACTGATTCCGTTTGGGGGTTCAGTTGGAATTGCGGTTGTATCGTTGCTTGTAGCATTACGCGATATTGGACTCGGTGTAGAAGTTCTGATCGCGTCTTTGATCGTGCAGCAGATTATTGAGAATCTGATTATGCCGCGTGTTTTAGGCAGTTTTACGGGATTGAATCCGGTTTGGGTATTCATTTCGATTTTGATGGGAGCGCGAGTTGGGGGATTGTTAGGTGTTGTGGTAGCAGTTCCGATCGCAGTGGTACTGAAAAGCATTTTGGTATCTTTACGATCGCCGCATTCTACGATCGTGGTTGCAACTGATTCGATGGCGATGAACGTTCCGCGATCGGAAGAACTCTCGAAGGCTTCAGAAAGCTAATTTGCATAGATGAATAAAATCTAAACTTTTAGCAGGTTGGGTTATCTCACCCGCGCTACATTCTGTTCATCTCGTATGCTGGAGTTAGATGCTTTTGGAATAACCATTCATGCAATCCGGTTGGCGAGTTGGGTCACTCTTTGGCATTCCGTTGCTTATTGACCCGTCCTGGTTCTTTATCCTTGTGATTGTCACGTTGAGTAATGCGCTCCGGTGGCAGATTCGCTATCCCGATTGGGGAACTCCGGTTGCCTGGGGAACTGGGTTTGCGATGGCATTGTTGCTGTTTGCCTCGGTGCTCCTTCACGAATTGGGGCATAGCCTAGTCGCGAAAGTGCAAGGCATTCGAGTGCAGTCGATCACACTGTTTTTCTTTGGTGGCATCGCTGCGATCGCACAAGAGCCGAAAACTCCAGGAAAAGCGTTCCAAGTTGCGATCGCAGGTCCGGCGGTGAGTTTTATTCTGTTTCTCTTGCTGAGTCTCATTACAGGATTCACGCAAAATACAGCGATGCCGCTCGAAGTGCTGTTGCGGGAGTTGGCGTTAATCAATCTAATTCTGACGCTGTTTAACATGATTCCTGGATTGCCGCTGGACGGTGGACAGGTGCTAAAAGCGATCGTGTGGAAGCTCACGGGAAGCCAGATTAAAGGAATTCGGACTGCGGCGAAAGTTGGACGGTTCTTGGGCACGATTGCGATCGTTTGGGGAACAGCGGATGTATTCGGTGTAACTCGATCGCTGGGTTTGCCGTATGGTGGCGGGCTGTGGGGCGCGGTGATTGGATGGTTCGTGGTGCAGAATGCCAGCGCTTACGATCGCATTACTGAACTTCAGGAAGCGATGTTGAAGGTGAAAGCTGAAGATGCCATGACTCGGGATTTTCGGGTGTTAGATGCGGCGATGTCACTGCGGAAGTTTGCGGACGATTATTTGATTAGTGATGTTCGTGCCCCGATTTACTATGCAGCATCGAATGGGCGATATCGGGGGGTTGTGAATGCTGAGGATCTTCAGCGGATCGAGCGCAGTGAGTGGGAAACGAAAACGCTCCTAGAGATTGTGCATCCATTGACGGAAGTGCCCACAGTGCAGGAATCGACCTCGATCGTAGAAGTGATTCAGCTATTAGAAAATCAGAAACTAGCACGAGTGACGGTGCTATCGCCAGCAGAAGCGGTTTCGGGTGTGATCGATCGAGGCGATATTGTCAAAGCGATCGCGGCGAAAATGAATTTGAGAATTTCGGATGCGGCGATTAAGCAAATTAAGGAAGAAGGGGCGTATCCGCCAGGGTTGCAATTGGGTGCGATCGCTCAGGCGGCAGCGGATCTTAGATAACCTGAGTTCGGGTTAAGCAAGTGCTTGAAAAGGTATCGTTTGACGCATTCATCCGCCCGGAAATGAATCTCCGGGCTGATCGCGTCAAACAAAGTTCTTAGCCCGCTTTAGCGGGGTTGCCCTGATCAGCCCGGAGATTCATTTCCGGGCGGACTCACAACGAAGCAAGAGGGATTTGGCTAGGGCATGTCCACCATTTCTCATCCCGAACTCAGGTTAGCTAAATGATTTGGGGTAGGCGAGTAAGGTCTACCCCGATTTTTTTAACTATTGCGCTTCCACCGCTGGCAATTGTTCGGGTGAAATCGTCAGAGCAACTGTTCGATCGCTTCGTTTCACACTGACATTCAATCTGCCATCAATTCCCGCTTCATCCACGAATTGCTGAACCGTTTTCACATTCTCGATCGCTTGATCATTCACCGATTGAATGACATCTCCCGCTTTTAATCCAGCCTTTGCCGCAGGCGTTCCGCGACCGACTCCGACTACTAGAATTCCGCGATCGTCTTCTACTTTCATGCGGCTATTCGGAGCGCGATTAATAAAATCTTTCACGTTCGGGTCAAGCGCCACTAATTGAACTCCGATATACGGATGTGTCATCGTTCCCGTTGCGATTAATTGTTGGGCAACTTTCTGCGCTGTGTTAATTGGAATGGCAAATCCTAATCCTTGTGTGCCCTGAATAATTGCAGTATTGATACCAATTACATCACCGTTCGCATTCAAGAGTGGACCACCTGAATTACCAGGATTGATCGCGGCATCGGTTTGAATGAATCCGACTCGTTTATCAGGAACACCAATATCAACGCTCGATCGCTCAGTTCCACTAATCACGCCGACGGTAACAGTTTCTTGTAGACCCAACGGATTGCCAATTGCGATCGCCCATTGTCCCTGCCGTACATCATCGGAATTTCCCAAAGCTACAGTGGGCAAATTCTCTGCTTGAACTTGGATCACTGCGACATCTGTGACGGGATCTTTTCCTAAAACTTTTCCTTCTAACACTCGTCCATCTTGGAACGAAACCGTTACGGTATCAGCACTATCGACCACATGCGAATTGGTGAGAATCTTGCCGTCTTGATCAATCACAAAGCCTGAACCTAATCCGCGTAAGACTCGTTGCCCTGCTCCACCTTGAGGATTTCCTAAAAACGGTCTTAACGCTCCCGGCACTTCTCCGCCCAAATTGCGCGAGACATTCACCTGAACGACAGCTTGTTCAACTTTGTCGATCGCAGCCGTCACAAAATTATCCCCTGCCCCGAACGGAGCCGCATTTGCAGGTAATCCAAACCCTAGCAGCAAGACACTGAACAATCCTAGAAGTCTTCTGAACATAGCAACACTTACAATAAATCAACTCATATCAAGCTCGATCGAGCATCGGTTTGCTTCTGGCTTGCGAGGGAAATTCAGAGCCGATTTGTTAAAATAAAGATACAAACAATAGAAGAAATATTGCCGAGATGAACACTCAAAACAATCAGTTTGAGATTAATAAAACCGAAGACGAGTGGAAAACCTCTCTCACTCCAGAGCAGTTTCGAGTGTTACGCAAACATGGCACAGAACGGGCTGGAACCAGTCCACTCGACAAAGAGTATGGCAAAGGAACCTTCTCTTGTGCTGGCTGTGGAACGCCGCTGTTTACCTCTGAGACGAAGTTCAATAGCGGTACAGGTTGGCCCAGCTTCTACGCGCCGTTAGAGAACGCGACTGAAACGACGATCGATCGATCCTTTTTCATGAAGCGGGTGGAAGTTCACTGTGCAAAATGTGGTGGACACTTAGGACACGTCTTTGAGGATGGTCCTCGCCCGACCGGATTGAGATACTGCATGAACGGAGTTGCACTGGAATTCAAGCCAGAATAGCGATTTGGGGGATGGGATTTTCTCGTCCCTCTATCTCTAGTTAGATGTATCCATTGTAGGCAGCATTAGACAATCGACCATTGGACGCAACGATCGATACAAGATAGAAATGTTGAAGCGCTTACAAATTGGCACAAAGATCGGTGCGACTTTTGGACTTGGGTTGGCGATTTTTACAATTATTGGGATCACTTCATATCGTGGAACTCGGCAACTGATTGACACTTCAGGCTGGGTGAATCATACTCATCAAGTTTTGGGACAGCTTGAAGAGATTTTTTCATTACTCAAAGAAGCTGAGAGTTCACAGCGCGGCTATTTGCTCACAGGCGAACAAGTTTATTTAGACACTTACGATCGCACGATCGCAACGCTGAGGGAGCGACAGAAATCGGCTCGAAAGCTAACGAGCGACAATATCATTCAGCAACAGAACTTCGTGCGCCTGAATAATCTAGTCGATCAGCGCATCGAAATCTTTCGACGACCAATCGAGATTCGACGAACTCGTGGAGTTCAAGCTGCCGCCAATGATCTGAATCGCGGCAGAAATACAATGAATCAGATTCGCCAACTGATGAACGAGATGAGAGCGATCGAACAGTCTTTGCTCGATCGACGTTCAGCCGATGCGAATCGTGCGGCGCAAAATACGCTGAATAGTATTGCAGTCGGGATGCCGATCGGATTTGTGCTGCTGGCTGTTTTAGGAACCTTGCTAAATCGGCATATCTCTAAGCCATTGAGTCGGGTTTCACAAACGGCAGAACGGATTGCAGATGGAGATTTGACCGCAAAATTGCCTCTACTCGATCGACAAGATGAAGTGGGGATTTTAACGCGCACGTTCAATCAGATGGTCGAGAATCTGCGCGTGAGTTTGGAAAAGAGCGATCGACAAACGTGGCTCCAGTCGAATCTAGCAGAGTTCAGCCATTTAGTGCAGGGAGAGCGCAGTTTAGAAAGAGTTTCGCGATTGATGTTGTCGCATCTTGCTCCGTTGGTCGGCGCACAGCATGGTGCATTTTATGTATTAGATGCAGAACAATCATCCGTGTTAAAGCTCCTAAGTAGCTATGCGTTCCAAGAGCGAAAACAACTATCGAATCAGTTCCAGTTTGGTGAAGGATTGGTTGGACAATGTGCCTTAGAAAAACAGAGAATTCTTTTAACCGATGTTCCGAGCGACTATATTCGGATTCGATCGGGCTTGGGAGAAACCGCTCCGTTGAATGTGATTGTGCTGCCTGTATTGTTTGAAAATGAAGTCGTTGCGGTGATTGAACTTGCATCGCTACAAGCATTTAACGAGATTCAGTTAACCTTGCTAGAGCGACTGGCGCAAACAATGGGAGTCGTTCTCAGAGCGATCGCGTCTGATGCTAAAACACAACAATTACTCGAAGAGTCGCAAGCACTAACCGAAGAGCTACAAAGTCAGCAAGAAGAACTCTATCGCAGTAATCGCCAGCTTCAAGATCAAGCACGCGCTTTAGAAGAATCGGAACTTCGATTGCAAGAGCAACAAGAAGAATTGAAAGTCTCGAATGAAGAACTACAGCAATTGAATGAGGAGCTAGAAGAGAAAGCGGAACTGTTAGCAGCACAGAAGCGCGAAGTAGAACAAAAGAATGATGAAATTGATCAAGCGATGTTATCGCTGAAAGAGAAAGCAGAACAGTTAGAGATTTCATCGCGGTACAAATCTGAATTTCTCGCAAATATGTCTCATGAGTTGAGAACACCGCTGAACAGTTTGCTAATTCTGGCAAAGATTCTCAGCGACAATGGTGAGCAGAATTTAAGTGATAAGCAAGTTGAATATAGTAGAACAATCTATTCTGCTGGCAGTGACTTGCTGAATTTGATCAATGACATTCTCGACCTTGCCAAGATTGAATCGGGGACGATTACGATCGACAATGAGCCACTGAATCTCACAGAGCTACAAGTGAGTCTCGATCGCTCATTCCGTCAGATTGCAAACAGTAAGGGACTGAATTTCTCAATCGATCGCGATTCGCAAACTCCCGAAGTGATTGCAACGGATAGCAAACGGCTTCAGCAAATTCTCAAGAACCTACTTGCAAATGCCTTTAAATTCACAGAGCAAGGTAGCGTTACGGTTCACATTGGTTCTACTCAAGATCAGAAGATATTCTTTGCGGTGAAAGATACGGGAATTGGGATTCCACGCGATAAGCAGCAATTGATTTTTGAAGCATTTCAGCAAGTGGATGGAACAACGAGCCGTAAATATGGTGGTACAGGATTGGGACTCTCGATCAGTCGGGAGTTAGCACATCGTTTAGGTGGCTTTATTCAGATTAGTAGCGAACCCGATCGAGGAAGTACATTTACGCTCTATCTTCCTCAAACCATCCCGAATACTGAGTCTGCTCCTGCGGTCACTCCGACTGCTGCTCCGATTTCTCGCCCGATCGAGGTTCCAAAATTAACCACTGAGGTTCCAGACGATCGCGCTTTAATTCAACCCGGCGATCGCGTTTTATTGATCATTGAAGACGATGTGAACTTCGTGCGAATTCTTACAGATATTGCGCGACAACAAGGATTCAAAGTCCTTTCAGCCCTGAGAAGTCAGTCCGGGCTTGCATTAGCTCAACAGTTTAAGCCTCGTGCGATTTTATTAGATCTGCATTTGCCAGATCTGGATGGCTGGACGGTTCTCGATCGCTTAAAACGTGATCCTGAACTGCGGCATATTCCAGTTCACATCTTATCAAGTGATGATCAGAAGCAGCGCGGATTGCAGTTAGGCGCGATCGCATATTTGCAAAAACCTGTGTCTTCTGATGATCTCACTCAGTTGTTTGGAGAGATTCAGACATTTATCGATCGACGAGTCAAGAATCTATTAGTGATCGAAGATGATCGGGTACAAGCTCAAAGCGTCATTGATCTGATTGGAAATGGCGATGTGAATAGCATTGCAGCTTACACCGCACAAGAAGCATTAGAAAAACTACAGGCACATCAGATTGATTGTATTGTGATGGACTTGGGATTGCCTGATATGAGCGGCTTTGAACTGATTGAACAGATCAAACAAGACGAGGCTTTATCTAAGATTCCAATCATCGTCTACACCGGAAAAGAACTGACTCGCCCAGAAGAGACGCAACTCAAACGACTCGCAGAAACGATCATTATCAAAGATGTACGATCGCCAGAACGCTTACTTGATGAAACGGCATTGTTCCTGCATCGAATTCAAGCGAACTTACCGCAACCAAAGCGCCAAATGATCGAAGATGTGCGCCAAGTTGATTCGGTGTTAGCAAACAAAAAAGTCTTGATCGTTGATGATGATGTGCGGAACATTTTCGCGCTTACTAGCTTGCTAGAACGTCAACAGATGGAAGTGTTTTATGCTGAAAATGGACGTGAAGGCATTGAAGCGTTGCAAGCTCATCCAGAAATCAATGTGGTTCTGATGGACATTATGATGCCAGAAATGGATGGTTATGAGACGACACAGGCAATTCGACAGCAAGCACAGTTCCGATCGCTGCCGATCATTGCTCTAACTGCGAAAGCGATGCAGGGCGATCGAGAAAAATGTATCGAAGCAGGCGCATCCGATTACATTACTAAACCTGTTGATACTGAACAATTGTTGTCATTGCTGCGCGTTTGGCTTTATCGTTAAACACGCTATCTATTTTCGCTCATGAATGCCTTTTGACAACCTGTGCAAACTGCTCGCAGAAAAGCATCCCGATCGATTCGCAGCTTGGATTTTGGGATCAACCCCTACTTCTGTCAAAATTCTCAAATCCGAACTTAGCATCGAGCCGATTCGGGCTGACTCGGTCACGTTTTTTCGTACCGCAGGAAGAATTTTACATCTGGAGTTTCAAACCACTTGGATTTCTGATCCACCCATGCCACTGCGATTAATCGACTATTGGGTGAGATTGTACCGTCTATACCGGGTTCCAATTACTCAGGCTGTGGTAGTGTTACTGCCACCTTCGGAAAATACAACAATCGAAACCGTGTTTGAAGTTGAGACGACTCGCCACGAATTTCAAGTGATTAAACTTTGGGAGCAAGATCCCACTGATTTTCTACAAGATCCAGTTCTTCTACCGTTTGCTGTGTTTGCTCAAGCTCAAAGTTCGGAAGCACTACTCCGTCAAGTAGCGCAGCAAGTTAGCGAAATTACGCCGAATCAACAGCGGCAAGAAGTTTCAACCTATGTGCAACTGATGGCAGGACTGAAGTACGATAAAAATCAAGTACGACGGATTTTTCGGGAGGGAATGATGCGAGAGTCTGTAATTTATCAGGAGATTTTGCAGGAAGGACGGCAGGAAGGACGGCAGGAAGGTGAACAAAGCGCGATCGAACGAGTTGCAACGAATATGCTACTCAAACAAATGACTCCAGAGACGATCGCTGAAATCACTGGACTCACGCTTGAGCAAATTGAACAACTGAGATCGCAACTTGCTTAACTTATTGGTAGCCTGCTGCTTGAATTGCGAATAAGTGCGCGTACCGTCCGCCCAATGCGACTAATCCCTCGTGGCTTCCTTGTTCCACAACTTCGCCTGCTGACATGACGAGAATTCGATCTGCCATTCGCACAGTCGAGAAACGGTGAGAAATCAGAATTGCCATTTGGTCGGGAGTCATTTCGCGGAATCGATCGAAGATTTGCACCTCCGATTCTGCATCCATCGCGGAAGTAGGTTCATCTAGCACCAAAATGTCTGCGCTAGTTCGCATAAAAGCGCGAGATAAAGCAATTCGCTGCCATTGTCCCCCGGATAGTTCTCGTCCGGTTTTGAACCATCGTCCTAGGCGGGTATCAAAGGTTTCTGGAAGCTCTTTGATAAACGAAAGCGCGTTGCCTTTGTCGGATGCAATGATCCATTGATCTCGATCGTCTAAGTTCTGCACATCGCCAACACCAACATTTTCCCCAACGCTGAATTGGTAACGCATAAAGTTCTGGAAGATTACTCCAATTCGACGTTGTAAGACCGGAATATCCCAAGCTTGCAGGTCTAAGCCATCTAAGAGAATGCGTCCAGAAGTCGGCGTGTAGAGTCGTGTGAGTAGCTTGATTAGCGTAGTTTTACCAGATCCATTTTCACCGACGATCGCTAATTTTTCTCCAGGCTTCAGATGAAAGGTCACTTGGTTTAATGCGGGTTTGTCTGCTTCAGGATAGTAAAACGTGACCTCTTCAAAGCGCAAACCGTCTCCGGGTAAAGTTCCGCGAGTAGAGTTTCCTTGCGATCGCGGAATCTCTTGACCTAGAAACTCATAGAGATTCGAGAGATAAAGCGAATCTTCGTACATTCCCCCAATTGAACTGAGAATCGAAGCAAAGGCGCTTTGTCCTTGGCGAAATACAACTAAATACATGGTGAGTTCACCGAGCGAGATTCGACCTGCGATCGTTTCCCATACAATCCAAACATAAGCACCATAAAATGCAGCAGAGCTAACTAGTCCGAGAACATAGCTCCAAATGCCACGTCGAACAGTCAGATCACGATCTTCGGAATACAAGCGCTGAAAGATTGATCGGTATCGATCGAGCAACAATCCGCCCAATTGATAGAGCCGAATTTCCATTGCAGGTGATTCGTTTGCAATTAGCCATTCGAGATAGTTCTGTTCGCGAGTTTCAGGAGTGCGCCACCGGAATAATCGAAACGCTTCTCCAGCAAATCTCGTCTCTGCGACAAAGGCTGGAATTGCAGCGATCATTAACATCACAACCGCCCAAACCGAGAATCGAACTAACAATCCGCCATAAGTGATGAGAGTGAGCGAATCTTGCACAATTCCGAAGGTGCGACCGACCAAACTCAGCGGACGGCTCGAAGCTTCTCGTCTGGCGCGAGTCATTTTGTCGTAAAACTCTGAATCCTCGAAATGCGTCAAATTCAGCGTCAGAGCCTTTTCAAGAATGAGTTCATTCACTTTCTGACCTAGCAATACTCGAAGCAGCGATTGAACTAATGCGAGTCCTTGCTTGCTGCCCGATTGAACCGCGACCATGATCGCCTCAAAACCCAGATAAGTAAGAGCCATCCATCGATCGCTTTCTAATCCAGTCCGAGAAGCGAGCACAACTGCATCGACAATCAATTTGCCGACGTAAGCAATCACCGCAGGGACAAGCCCGCCAATCAATGTGAAGAGCGCGATCGTGATCGTCAGTCTGCGATTGGTTGTCCAAACTAGCTCGATCGCACGTCCACAGTAGCGAAAAATCGATAAAAATTGAGTAACGCTGCCAAATAAGCGTTGAAATCGTCGAATCTGCATTCTTTTACGATAGCGTTTGATTAGGAAATTGAGGAGGAGCAGGAATGCAGCGATCGCCAAAACCCAAATTTGTGATCGAAGCGGGACGGATAGAACAGCAATACTGGCGGGACTTGTGGCAATATCGCGAATTGTTTTACTTTTTATCCTGGCGCGATATTTTGGTGCGCTACAAGCAAACTGCGATCGGGATCGCTTGGGCAATCATCAGACCGTTTCTGACGATGATTGTATTCACGGTGATTTTTAGCAATTTAGCTAAGTTGCCGACTCAGGGAACGACTCCGTATCCGATTTTGGTGTTGGCGGCTTTGTTACCCTGGCAGTTTTTTGCGAGTTCGCTGGCTCAGACGAGCAATAGTTTGGTGAGCAATGCGAATTTGATTTCTAAGATTTACTTCCCGCGATTGATTGTTCCGGCAAGTGCGATCGTGGTAAATTTCGTAGATTTCCTAGTTTCTGGATTGTTGTTGCTCGGATTGATGATTTGGTATCAGTATATTCCATCTTGGCGGATCATGACGTTACCGTTTTTCGTTTTAATGGCAGGCATGACTGCGTTTGGATTTGGATTGTGGTTTGCTTCGATTTATGTCAAATTCCGTGATGTAGCGCAATTGATTCCATTTGTGATTCAGCTTGGACAATATATTTCTCCAGTTGGTTACAGCAGTGATGTGATTCCTGAGCAATGGCGATTCTTATATTCGCTGAATCCGATGGTGGGCGTGATCGACGGGTTTCGCTGGGCGATTCTCAATGGTGATCAATCTCTGTATCTGCCTGGATTGTTTTTAGCATTGATAATCATATTGCTCTTTGTATGGACGGGGATTTATTATTTCCGTGGCGTTGAAAGAACGTTTGCCGATATTATTTAGGTGCGATCGATGCCAATGCTGCGGGTTGAAAATCTGGGAAAATGTTACCAAGTCTCGCGTCTAGCTCATCAGAACACAATGACGCTGAGAGATACGATCGTCGATACGGCAAAATCGATTATCAAGCGAAAACCGAGAGTGCGATCGGAAGAATTTTGGGCGTTGAATAGTGTTTCTTTTTCGATCGAGCAAGGTGAACGAGTTGGCATTATCGGGCGTAATGGAGCGGGAAAATCGACGCTGTTAAAAATTCTCAGTCGCATTACAGAGCCGACACGCGGCAGAGTTGAAATCTGGGGACGAGTGGCGAGTTTGCTGGAAGTCGGAACGGGCTTTCACCCAGAACTAACTGGGCGCGAAAATATCTATCTCAATGGCGCAATTTTGGGAATGAGTCGATCGGAGATTGCGCGGAAGTTTGATGAGATTGTAGCGTTTGCTGAGGTGGAACGGTTTCTGGATACGCCTGTCAAGCGTTATTCGTCGGGAATGTATGTTCGGTTAGCTTTTGCAGTTGCAGCACATTTAGAACCGGAAGTTTTGATTGTAGATGAAGTGTTAGCAGTGGGGGATGTGCAGTTTCAAAAGAAATGCTTGAACAAGATGGAAGATGTGGGCAAAGAAGGTCGAACAGTCTTGTTTGTCAGCCACAATTTGAGTACGGTGGAATCGCTTTGTACTCGTGGAATGGTGCTTCAGCAGGGAAGTTTAAAGTTCGATGGAACAGCACATGGAGCAGTGCAGTACTATCTGGATGCAGCTTATGATTTGGCGAATTCGACTGAGTTGCAATTGAGAAGCGATCGTAGTGGAAGTGGAAAGGTTCGAGCTTCGCATTTTCGCATTCTTGATTTGAATGCATCAGAAGTTAGTGTGATGCAATCGGGCGGAGATTACCTATTTGAAATTGGCTATCAAAGTACGATCGACTATCCATTGCACAATGTTGCTGTGAGCTTAGATGTTTTTGACGATCGAGCAAATCGCTTACTCTTGTTCCGCAGCAATTTCACCAATGAGAACGTATCGCTGGTTCCGTCGGGTGGTGCAATTCGATGTTGTGTACGAGATTTACCATTAGCGAATGGATCTTACCGATTTTCGATCTTTATTTCTCATGGTAATGCGGAGGTTTTAGATTACATTACCGATGTTGCACCGTCGATCGTAGAAGGCGGAGATTTTTTTGGAACTGGAAGCGGCGGACTGCCCAATCACTGCAAGATTCTAAAACGTGCAGAATGGTCAACAGTTGAAGGGTAGCATCTTGAAAACTTCAATAATTATCAATAACTATAATTATCAGGATTATGTCATTGATGCGATCGAGAGTGCATTAAATCAAACAATTCCAGTCGATGAAATTATCGTTGTAGATGATTGTTCTTCAGATCGATCGGCTGAGATTTTACAAAGCAAATCAGAACAAGTTCGTCTCATTTTAAAGGATAAAAACGAAGGACAACTTTCAGCATTCCAAGCTGGATTTAGCGCCTCAAATGGCGATGTTATCTTTTTTCTAGATGCTGACGATTTGTATAAAAATAATTACATCGAAACTGCTTTAGAGTTCTATCAAAATCATCCTGATTGCGAGTTTCTATTTACCAGCGCAGAACTATTTGGGAAGGAGAAACGAATCGCTGCTTGCTATGATCGAACTCGCGATCTCGGCTACTCGAAAATTAGTACACTCTTTCGCAGAACTTGGATCGGACATCGAACTTCGACTGTTTCTATGAAGAGACACATTCTAGAGCGAATTTTTCCGATTCCTTATCTTGAAGATTGGCGAATTCGGGCAGATGATTGTTTATGTTATGGAGCCTCGATCGCGAATGCTCATAAGTATTATCTCAATCAACCTTTAGTAAAATATCGCGTACATGGAAATAATGGATTTTATGGAAAAACAACAACACGATCGACAAAATATTTTCAGCAGTATGATCAAGCCGTCGATCGCTTATTCAAATTCTGGTTAGTCAAACTCAATGAACCTGAAGATCTCGATCGATTTGCTGATCAAGAATTTCGATCAATTCCGCATCCGACTCGGCAGGAATTTGAGACTTTTTTCTCGATCGTTCGTTGTGCTCACTTGCCTAAACTGCGAAAAGTGATTGTGTTACTCTCCATTTATTTTTACTTTCTACGCCACCGCGAGCAATGATTAAAGAACTGTTGTTGCATCATAAACCCGTTCCGCTGTCTTCGTTTGAACTATCGCAAGCAAATCCATCTCGAATCATTGCTTGTCCGAATCCACCGATTGAAGCGGTTCAAGCTGGACATGCGATCGCAATTGAGAGCAGTCGCTTTAATGTTCGCCAAATTGTTAAACAACTCCCATTTGAGCCTGATTTAGTGAGTCTCTCGGCGCGTCTGATGTCTTTTCAACCGCGTGGACTGTCTCAGCTTAATTGTCCAACAGTGATGAAGCTTGGTGATACATTCCACTTTGGGGATGGTGGATTGAGCCAGATGATTCGCTACTGTCAACAGTTAGATTGTGACTATCACTGGACTTATCAAAGCCCGCAACATCTACACTTTTTTGCTGAATCGGGTCTGAAAAACGTGTTCTGGTTGCCAGTCTCGATCGTACTTGATTTCTATGTTCCGCCTGCTTCTGAAAAGCTCTACGATGTGGTATTTCGAGGTTCAAAATCAGAGCTTCATTGGTATCGGAACTATCTTTTAGATCGACTTGATCCCTGTGATGCTCAAACAAAAGACTACATTAGCTGTTTGCAGGATTATGCAAAAGCGCACATTGTTGTGAACACAAGTTTGAACGGTGATTTGAATCGCCGAGTGTTTGAAGTGCTGATGGCAGGCGGATTCTTGCTGACCGATCGGATTCGTCCGCAAACTGGTTTATTTGAACTTTTTGAGGAAGGCGTTCACTTTGAATGCTATGGGAATGAGACGGAACTACACGAGAAGATTCAGTTTTACCTTGCACACCCGGAGCAAGCGGCTCAAATTGCGGCAACTGGACATCAACGATTTCTCGATCGCTATTCTCCCAAAGCCATTCAACAAAAGCTCTATGACTATATTTTCAATTATGAAATTGAATCACTATTTCAAGGAGATCACGATCGTCGATCACAAACTACTTTCAATCTCCAAACGCGCATTCAGTTATATGAGCTAGTTCAAGAGATTCACCGGGTCTATCCAGCGTTGAATATTTTGTGCGATCGTATCAGTCCTGAAATCGTTTCGGACTTGGCAGATTTATCTCGATCGCATTTAACTTATCGGCTTGAACCTGACCAAATTACAGAGGTTCAAGCTGCACATATTCAAGCCGGAATTCAGAATCAGATTAGCTTACAGCAGTCTCTAGAAGCAGAGTCAACGTTTCAGCTAATTTTGATTGATTACGCTGAATCACTTCAGGATTCTATTGCTCATTTAAGTGATTTGGGATTTTTGATTGTTCTAAATCCGCGTTTAATCACCCTACAGCAATTGAATCGACAATTAGAACAATATTACTGCTTCCCGATCAAACTATCCGTAGAACTTTTTGGTCGATCGTATTGTCTATCACTTGAAGGTCAGGGGATAGTCTATCGAAAAATCATGCCTGAAGGGGATAGCGAGAAAAAAGATCGTGTGTCAAATTTAGCAGTGAAGCAAATTTCTTCAGAGAAAGTGATAAAACAACAGTTTAAGCACCTCTCTATTGTGCGTTTCGCGATCGATTTTCTACGCTCAATCCGTTCATGAATACAAAGTTACTTCACTATTGGAACAGTCTCGATCGCGCATTAAAAGCGTTAGTAGTAGTTCTGTTGATCCTTGGCATCTTTTTTCGATGCACAGCACTTGCAGAAAGACCTTACTGGCATGATGAAGCTTTTACGCTGATTCGATCCGCAGGATATACAACCGTTGAGATTACACAAAGCGTGTTTAATGGGCAACTCATCGATCGTTCAGAATTGCTTCAGTTTCAACAGGTTACGCCAGAGAGAACCTGGGTTGATACAATCCGTGCTTTGCTTGCAGAAGAGCCGCATCGAGGGGCATTGTACCCTTTGATCGCACGAGATTGGATGCAGTGGATTGGAAGTGATGTTGTTTCAATGCGATCGCTGTCTGTTCTCTTGAGTTTATTAGTATTTCCTGCGCTTTTCTGGCTTTGCATTGAACTATTTGCACAACCATTAACAGCTTGGATTGCAGTGATGCTGATGGCGGTTTCTCCGTTTCATGTTTACTATGCTCAGGAAGTTCGAGAGTATGCGCTTTGGACAGTAGCTATTTTAGTCATGTCAGCGGCGTTACTTCGAGCAATTCGAGTACAGACAAAAGCGACTTGGAGCATTTATAGTTTATCGATCGTTGCTACGCTCTACACGATGATATTGTCGGTTCCTCTGGTGATGAGCCAAGTTGTTTATCAGCTTTATCGCGATAAGATTCGCAAGGGAGTCTTGATCAGTGCGAGTGTAGCTTTGCCGTGGTTTGTGATGGTGGCGTTGAACTTTAGTGAAGTAAGAAGAACGAGTGCTTGGATGACGCGATCGATTCCAGTACTAGAATTATTAGAACATTGGATGACTAATTTTCAGGTTGTGTTCCTCACAGAGAACTTAACTGGAAGATTCAATTTATTGTTCGCAAGCGCGATCGCATTACTCGTTTTCCTATCGATTAAATCCCTCATTCAGCAAACTCCGAAAGCGGTCTGGAGCTTTGTATTGTTGCTCATTTTGCCATTAGTGCTTTGTATTGCTGTTCCTGATCTTGTTTCAGGCGGAATACGATCGACAAACAGCCGCTACTTTGTACCAACCTATCTAGGAATTCAAATTGCAGTTGCTTATCTGTTAGCGACTCGAATTCAAAGTGGAAGATATCGAACGTTTTGGAAGCTTACTTTATTCGTCGTTCTAACCGCAGGGGTGCTTTCTTGTTCTGCACAAGTCTTTCAGAATCAGATTGAGGAAAATAAAGCGATCGCTGAATTAATCAATCAGTCTCAAACTCCGATTGTGATTAGCAATGAGGTTTCGACTCAAGGAGAAGGTACGATCGGAGATATCTTAGCATTAAGCCATCTTGTTCGACCCGAAACTCAGTTTCAACTTGTGATTCAGCCCCAAGTTCCATCGATTCCAAATCAGCCAAATCTTTATCTCTATAAACCGCTGAGCTATCTTCAAAACAAACTCGAAGAAACTTATCAACTGCAACCAATCTATAAAAACCAACTCTTCCGAATTCTCCCGAAATGAAGCGTATTATTACTTGCCAAGGCAGTATACAACTGATAGCAGCACTCTCAGCACTGTTCTACAGAGAGCGATCGCAGTCTGATGAGAACTATCTTGTAATTTACGAACTATACGCACCTGATCAACAGCATCATGAGTTTGCAAAATTCATTCAGCAAATGGCGGAATCGGTCTGCAATTGGACATCGATCGTATATCTCACACCAGAGCAACTTCATTCGATCGGACATCAGTTAGATTCCACTCCACCGCATCGAATCTACAGCACAGTTCACCAATGGCTTGGACTAGATCAAACGGATGAAATCTATCTGTGCCGCAACTGGCAATTCACGAATCAACTCTTGATCAATGCTTATCCAATAGCAAATCGAATCTGCTACGGCGACGGGATCGGATTGTATTTCTCTGAAAATTCGGCAGTTGTTCGTCGCCCGTTTACGCCGCCACCTACACCCGATCAATGGGTCGATTGGACTTGGTGGAAAGCTCGATCGCTCTGGCATCGAATTCGAGAGCGATTAAAACTAAAAACTAAGCTCTATTCAATGCCGTTTAAAGTTGGGTATTTTGTGCTGCCAGATATCTTTGGAGAAACACCACCGATGTCGATCGTAAAACTTGATCCCGCTCATTTACTCACCGTGTTCCAACAGTTCACCAGCTTTGTCAATGAAGCTCAAGTTAGAGAAATTCAAACAGCGATCTCACAATCTCCAGTTTCTATCTTACTAACCTCGAACTTTTCAGAAGGCGATCGCTTATCTCAGGACAATGAAATTCAAGCTTATCGAGAATTCCTGACATCGCACGAACTCTTACCCAACAGCGTTTTAGTCATCAAACCGCATCCCAGAGATGATCTCAATAAGATCGATCGACTAAAAGACAATCTCTCTGATCTCTATCAAACGATTGTTCTACTTACTGATCCAAATTTATTCTTTCTACCCTTTGAGGTCTTCTTTCTAAAAGCTTTCCAGAACTGTGATGTTCGAGTATTCGCGGTGAGTTCTGCTTGTTTGTCGTTAAAGCTACTTTTCAATGTTCCGAGCTTTATCGGTTTCGGGCAAGAACTTACAACTCGCTACTTTGATCCAGACTTCATCACAGCGCGATTAGAGCATGAGGAAACCTTACATCATGCGATCGAGCAACTTTGATTTTGCAGCCCAACATGGTATTGATCAATCATCAGGTTCCGTGCATCGATCATGATTACCATTGTTACACCCGTTTTTAATGGAGAAAAATTCATCGAATCCTGTCTTCAAGCCGTTATTGATCAACACTGTAGCGATGTTGAACACTGGATCATGGATGGCAGTTCGACGGATAACACGATCACAATCGTCAAAAATTATGCCGATCGCTATCCACATATTCGCTGGATCTCTGAGCCAGATCGCGGACAATCCGATGCGATGAACAAAGGGATTCGGCTTGCAACTGGAGAGATTATCACGTTTCTGAATGTTGATGATTACTATGAGCCAAATGTACTTAATCAAGTGAATGAACTCTTCAAAACTCTACCAGAACCAAGCTTCGTCGTTGGAAACTGCCAAATTTGGAATGATTACAACCAAATCATTGATATTAATAAACCAACAAAGCTCAGATTGCTCGATTTAGTTGTTGGGATCAATGTGAATCCCTATCCTTGTAATCCTTGTGCTTACTTTTATCATCGATCGCTGCATGATCAAATTGGCGATTATGCGATCGACGATCATCACGCAATGGATCTCGATTTCATCTTACGTGCAGTGCAAGTTGCACACATTCAATATGTGGATCAAATCTGGGGCAACTATCGCAGAATTGCAGGCACAAAAACTTTTATTGCGATGGCAGATGGAAGCTCCGATCGACGAGTCCGGCAACTTCTGAGAAAATATCGCCAACATTTAACCCCGATCGAACGAATCGAATGGCTGTACTGGAAACTTTGGACGCGATCGAAATCACTCTGGCTCAGAGCCATTCGCAAGCTATTCCATATTATTCTCAATGATCCAGCGCGATAGTTCCGTTCGATTATTCAGCAAAGTCTTTTTCAACATGTGGCTAATATGACTCTCGATCGTTCGTTTACTCGCATTCAACCGCTGAGCAATGTCTAAATTCGACAATCCCTGCGCCACTAATCTCGCCACTGTTAACTCTGTATTCGTCAACTTCACGCCCTCCGGAACAGAAATTCTCGATTCCGCCCGTTTTGCGCGATTTTGCTGCATCAAGTGAGACGATCGCAAAGCCGATTCAATCTGAGCATTCAACTCCGCCAATTCAAACGGCTTGATCATGTAGACAGTCGCACCCGAACTCAAACCGCGCACTCGATCCTGACTCTGGTCTCGCGCTGACAGAAAAATAATCGGAATCCAATTAATCTCCGGCGATTTCCGAACCGCTTCTGCAAACTTGTAGCCATTCATCTCAGGCATGACAATATCTGAGATAATCAAATCCGGTCTCACATCGCCCAATAGATCGATCGCTTGTGATCCCGTTTCCGCGATCGTCACTCGATATCCCTGATGAGCCAAGTAGCCCCGCATCAGTGCCACAAAATTCACATCGTCGTCTACTAATAGAATTTCGCCTTTCGTCTCTACATGCAAAGCCATAATCGCCGCTGTCCGTAGTTTGGTCAGTTCTTCCGCAAATTCTCGGATTTCCCTGTCTATTCTTCATACTGCGCGGAATTATGCGGAGTTGTCATCAGCACAAACGTCTGTCCTGAATTTTCTCCGTATCAAGAGATGTACGGAGTTGCCTCAAAACTCTCTCCGTATTTCTACGAGAGTACGGATTCATATTACTTCAATCAGCAATCATTGATTTGCTTGATATGGAAGGATTTGCTCAAAAAACACATTTTGCTCTTTTGGAAATGCTCTGTTTTTCATACGTAAAAACATGGCTTTTTTCACTTTGTAGTCTCCGTACCGATCGTAAAAACCCCGCCCGTGAAAAGCAAGTAAGAGAAGAACTTACGGAGATTAACAACTTAAATAGAAGAATTACAGACGCAAGCCGTTTGCAACTAATACAAATTAGCGTTATGTAGCGTTTTGTCGTCGTAATTTCACAGAAAAATTGAAAAGATTAAGTTATACCGTCAAAACTGGTTTCTTCCTGATCTCAGTATTCACGGACGTAGTTCTATATATCTCAGTTAAAAACTTAATGATTGCCTGATGGAGTGGGCTTCGACGGTCAATTGATCTCAGTTCCTCCGCCGTAACCTTCAACCAGACAGAAGTTCAGGGAGGTCGAATTGCAGAGAAGGTGTGACCGAAATCGGAAACGTTCTAAACGGCGTAGTATTTACTGCCCAAAACACGGCTGTTACCTCGATAGTGTCAGCCAAAAATTCACTCTCTACGCCGATCGCGTCGAGCAATTACAAGAACGGGGAATGGGTCGTCGTTCCGCCCTGCTCGTTGTCGCCACTCGAACCACTGTATCGCTCGATGGTGAATGGTTAGAGGCGTTCTGGTGCGATGAATGTCAAACTCGCGAGTGGTATCACGTCCGCAAACACGATCGTACTTATGACTTGTCGATCGCGCCTCCTGAACTCTGGCAACAAGCAACCGGGGTGATTCATCCTTCTGGAAATCCCTCCGTGGGCGAATTCACCCGACGGCAATCTCGCGTCGTCGGATTCAACGGCGTAAAAGATTTTCAGTTTGTCAACTAGCGCGATCGTGCTCATTCAAATCAGCAGAATCAGTACACCCTAAGTACACTCTATGGCTAACCTTTCCGATTCTCTTCAAATCACATCCGAAGATTGGGAAAGAACCCCGATCAGCGTCAAAGTGCTGATTGAAGATATGGAACTGCGGACAAATTCACCGATTCCGCACGAACTCTCCAGAAAAGAGTCAGGAAAACAGCACCTTGTCATCGTCATTCCTGTCTTTGACGATTGGGAAGCACTCTCGCAGCTACTTCTTCTGATCGATCAAATTCGTCTGCCACAGACAATCGACCTGAGTGTTGTCGTGGTGGATGACTATTCGATCAATCTCGTTCCACCGGATTTAGAGCAGCAAACCTATCGTCAAATTCAGGAAGTCAATGTTCTGCGTTTGCGTCGTAATCTAGGACATCAACGGGCGATCGCGGTTGGACTGTCGTATGTCTATCATCATCTCACGTGTGATTTAGTCGTAGTCATGGATGGCGATGGTGAAGATAGTCCGTTTGCAATCGAGCATTTACTCAGTGTGTCTGAGCAAGTTGGTCACACGAAAGCGATTTTTGCGAAGCGGATTAAACGCTCTGAAGGTCGAACCTTTCAGTTCTTCTACTTCATCTACAAGCGGATTTTTCGCCTGTTGATTGGGAAAGAAATTAGTGTCGGAAACTTTAGCTTGCTTCCTGCGACCTTGCTCAAAAACATTGTGGTGATTTCGGAAATCTGGAATCATTACTCGTCGGGTATTTATCGATCGCGGATTCCTTACCTCGAAGTTGGAGTGCCCCGTGCGCGTCGATTGGCAGGACAACCGAAGATGAATCTCGTGTCCCTGGTTACACATGGACTGAGTTCGATCGCGGTTTACGGGGACATTGTTGGAACGCGAATTTTACTCACGATCGTGATTCTACTCGCTGCCTTTTTCCCGCTCTTAGGGGTGGTTGTATTTGTTCGATTGTTCACCGACTGGGCAATTCCGGGGTGGGCAACTTATGTGATTGGACTGCTGATGATCTTTCTGTCTCAACTAATTCTGATCGGGGTGACGTTTAGTATGATCATTCTCTCTAGTCGCAATCAGTCGAACTTCATTCCAGCACGGGATTATCGGCAATTTGTAGACGAGTTTTTTCAGCTTACGGGATCACTGTCATCTAAGAGAGTGTTTGAGAAGTAATCGTGTATCGCATTCACCCGCCCGGAAATAAATCTCCGGGCTAATCGTGGGAAGCCCACTAAACTGGGCTAAGAACTCCGTATTGCTCTCTTAGCCCGCTTCAGCGGGGTTTCCTCCATTAGCCCGGAGATTTATTTCCGGGCGGACTGACAACGCAGCAAAGCCGCTTTTTATCCTTCTCAAACACCCCTTAAGACTCGATAGCGAATGCGCGTCAAATTATTCAAAATCTTTGCTCAATACCCTGTCTATCTCTTTGTAGGTGCAGGTGTAACGCTGCTTACAGTTTTGGTTAGAAGCTTGATCGGTTTCCTGATTCAGGACGATACCACAGCAAAATATATTGCCTCGATCGTACTGTCTTACATCGTTGGTATCTTGTTGAGTTACTTTGCTCATCGAACAATCACGTTTCGAGATCAAGCACAGTTCTCACTCGCTCAAACGCTGAAATTCGTAGGCGCTCATCTGCTCGGTATGATCCTGAGTTTGTTTATTTCAATTCATCTCAGAGCCTATTTACTAGATGCCTGGATGCCGATCGAGATCTCGAAGCTACTCGCTTTTACGATCGCCGCTCTGATCGTGTCGATCGTCACGTTTTTATTGAAGAAGTACGTTGTATTTGAAAAAGCTTAAATCGGGCTTGAGCCAGCATTTCTGCTTTAGTTGTCGTTGTGATTAAGAGTCATTCATGAGTCATTCTGCTCCCCCAACCCCCCCAAGATTAACGCTGAGAGTCGGTCAACTCGAAAAGCAGTATTGGAGAGATCTTTGGCGGTATCGAGAACTCTTTTATTTTCTCACCTGGCGCGATATTACCGTCCGCTACAAGCAAACCGCGATCGGGATGGCATGGGCACTAATTCGCCCCTTCATCACAATGGTGATTTTTTCAATCATCTTTGGAAATTTGGCAAGACTACCTACCCAGAGCAATGCTCCCTATCAGATTCTAGTTTATTCTGCACTGCTGCCCTGGCAATTCTTTTCAAGTGCTCTTGGACAATGTAGCAATAGCTTACTTGCGAACGCGGGATTGCTCTCTAAGGTCTATTTTCCACGTCTGATTGCGCCCGCTACTACGATCGTGACGAGCTTTGTCGATTTTATGGTGGCTGGCATGATTCTACTCGGTCTGATGGCGTGGTATCAGTTCGTTCCTAGTTGGCAAATCATCACGCTGCCCTTCTTCGTTCTGGTTGCGGCTGCGGCTGCTTTAGGAATTGGGCTTTGGTTTTCCTCGCTCACCGTGAAGTACCGCGACATCGGACAGATTGTTCCTTTTGTGATTCAGGTTGGACTTTATGCTTCTCCGGTTGGCTATAGCAGTACGTTGGTTCCAGAAAAGTGGCGATTGCTTTATTCCCTTAATCCGATGGTTGGCGTGATCGAAGGATTTCGATGGGCAATTTTGGGTGGAGAATCCCAGATTTATCTGCCTGGGTTTGCGCTGTCGATCGTTCTAATCATTGTGCTGTTGATAACAGGCGTTCGGCATTTTCGGCAGGTTGAACGAACCTTTGTGGACATTGTTTAAGGTTCGCCTGTGTGGAATCGGTCAGGAGAAAGTTTGTAGGTGAACAGGAGCGAGAAACGTGACTGATACAGTTATTCAAGTTGAGAATCTAGGGAAGCGATATATCATCAATCACCAGCAAAGTGGAAATCGCTGGAACAATACTTTTCGGGATGTGCTTGCCCAAGGAGCCAAACAGTTTGCTCAACGACTGTTAAAGCCATCCTCGCACAATCAAAGGATGAGTCGTGAAGAATTTTGGGCGCTGAAAGATGTCTCCTTTGAGGTTAAACAAGGCGATCGTGTGGGGATCATTGGGCGTAATGGTGCAGGCAAATCGACGTTACTCAAAGTCCTCAGCCGAATTACAGAGCCAACACGCGGTCAAGTCGATATCTGGGGACGAGTAGCGAGTTTGCTTGAAGTGGGAACAGGCTTTCACCCAGAACTCACCGGACGGGAAAATATCTACTTAAACGGTGCCATTTTAGGCATGAGTAAAGCAGAAATTAGTCGCAAGTTCGATGAAATTGTTGCTTTTGCAGAAGTAGAGAAATTCTTAGATACTCCTGTCAAACGCTATTCCTCTGGGATGTATGTGCGGCTTGCCTTTGCGGTTGCGGCTCACTTAGAGCCTGAGATTTTGATTGTGGATGAAGTCCTAGCCGTGGGCGATGTGCAGTTTCAGAAGAAGTGCCTGGGCAAGATGGAAAGCGTTGCCAACGAAGGACGAACCATTTTGTTTGTCAGCCACAATATCTCTGCGGTGCGAAATCTGTGCAAGACTGCGGTTCTGATGAAACATGGACAGGTAGAACGCCAGGGTGAAGTTTCTGAAGTGCTGCAATATTACATTCAGAGCGGAGCCACGATTAAAGCGACGAATGAACTCCCGCCGCCGAAAATGAAAGATGCTCCGGGCTATGCTGTTCGCGTCTCCCTAGAAGATGAGTTTGGAGAACCTGCATCATCAATTCCAGTCGGTCGCCCGTGGCAAGTTCGAGTTCACTTTGTGGTTACGAAGGCGATGCCGCATTTCATCATTGGGATGGGACTCTGTTCAACGGAAGATTTGCCGCTGAGAACGTGTTGGAGCGATCCCTGTGACATTCAGCCTGGTGAATATCAGATGCTATTTCGAGAGGAGAAAATTATTCTTGGAGCAGGTCGATATTGGATCGTAGTTGGGCTTTCGACTGCTCATCAAACGTTCCACTATACAGAACGAGCAGCAATGTTAGAAATTGCAGAATACAGTGATGGTGCAGGCAACTTTGTCAGAGTGTCTAAAGTGGGCTTTATGCTCAATCCGATGGAGACTTCCCTGTTGGATGGACAAGGTGAGCCGCTGACCTTAGCCTCTATTCGCTAGATGTGAAGCAATCAGAACTTAGCACGAGAGACACTGCATGATTATTTCTAATATTCATTGCGGGCTTGGTAATCAGCTTTTTCAGTATGCTTGTGGTCGGCGTTTAGCGCATTATCACAAGACTGAATTCAAGCTTGATATTGGTGCCTTTGAGTACAACAAGCTGCGGCAGTATGGATTGCAGCACTTCAATATTTCAGCGACGATCGCGACTCGGCAGGAGATTGAATCGCTGCAATACCGACGGATTCTAGGCTTAGAAAGGGTCTATAAGCGACTCACTGGAGAGCGATGGGTCAATCGATCGAGATTGATCAAAGAGCCGCACTTCAACTTCTATCCAAAGCTGCTGAAAGCTCCGAACAATTCCTACTTAGATGGCTACTGGCAATCGGAACAATACTTCAAAGACATTCGACAGATTCTTCAGCAAGAACTGACGTTAAAGCAGCCCATGAGCCAAAATGCTCAATTTTATGCCGATCGCATTCGATCGTCTGATGCCCTTTGTATTCATGTGCGTCGGGGCGACTATCTAACCGATTCTGCTTTTGAATTGTGTTCGGTGAGTTACTACCAGAATGCCTTTCAAAAGCTGTCTTATGCGGTTCCTGATCCTCAAGTCTTTGTCTTTTCCGATGATCCAGACTGGGCAGAAGCAAATTTAGATTTTGCACCTTCCAAAACTGTAATCAGAGGGAATACGAACTACGAGGATTTGATGCTGATGTCACTGTGCAAATCCTTCATCATTGCGAACAGTAGTTTTAGCTGGTGGGGTGCTTGGCTCTCGAATGCTCCTAATCCGTTAGTGTATGCACCTAAAAACTGGTTTTCTACTCAGGTGAAACCGTTCTTTCAAAACACATCCGATCTGATTCCCTCGACTTGGGTGGTGCTGTAGGGCTGCATATTTGAAAAGTAATTGTTCATCGCATGAATCGCCTCTCGAATAGAATTCGGGGCTATCGGAACAAAGTCTGTTGAAACAGACTAAAGACTTAATATAAGCGCCTTTCAGTCCCCTTTAGTGGACTTTGTTCCGATAGACCGTGATTTCTAATCACGGGTGGAATGCAATCGAAGCGAAGAACCTTCTTAATACTTTTCACACATTCTCTAAGAGGGTGTTTGAGAAGTCATCGTTTATCGCATTCACCCGCCCGGAAATGAATCTCCGGGCTAACCGTGGGAAGCCCACTAAACTGGGCTAAGAACTCCAAATTACTCTCTTAGCCCGCTTCAGCGGGGTTTCCTCCATTAGCCCGGAGATTTATTTCCGGGCGGACTCGCAACGCAGCAAAGCCGCTTTTTATACTTTTCACACATTCTCTAAGGCTGAATCTTCCCACGAATTTCCACTGCGTTTAACTGCATGAATACAAGCTTTACTCACCCGCATCGGGCAGCGATCGCACCTGTACCCGTAGGAGAACATCGTCCTTTGTGGTCGGTGATGATTCCTACTTATCACTGTGCTGACTATCTGCGCGAAACCTTGACTCACGTTCTGTCTCAAGCTCCTGATTCAAGCTGGATGCAGATTGAGGTGGTCGATGATGGATCAACTCAAGATGATCCGGCTGCCGTGGTTGCAGAACTGGGTCAGGATCGAGTGCAGTTTTATCGCCAGCCTCAAAATGTCGGCTCAATTCGCAATTTTGAAACTTGTCTGATGCGTTCTCGCGGCAGGCTGATTCATCTACTGCATGGAGACGACTGCGTTCTACCAGGGTTCTATGCCAAGATGCAGCAGTTATTTGAGCAACACCCTGAGATTGGGGCTGCTTACTGTCGGCATCAGTACATGAACGAACAGAGTGATCTGCACTATCACGAGGTGCTAGAACAGCCTGAGAGTGGCATTTTGGAGAACTGGTTAGAAAAAGTGACCACACGATCGAGGATTCAAACCCCCTCGATCGTTGTTCGTCGCGAAGTCTACGAAACCCTGGGTGGATTCGATCGACGAATTATCTACGGCGAGGATTGGGAAATGTGGGTGCGGATTGCGGCTCGTTACCCGATCGCTTATGAGGTGGAAACGCTGGCTCGCTATCGGACTCACTCGAATTCGATCACCGGACGACGTTACCGCACAGGCGAGAATATGCGGGAGTTACGACACGCGATCGCAATGATGCGGTCAGAGTTGCCTGTCGAGCAGGCGAAACGACTGACTAATGCAGCGTTGAAATACTACGGTAAATACTCTGTGAGTCAGGCGAAGAAAATGGTCGATCGAAGAGAATTTGAGGTTGCGGTGGTGTACCTCCGTGAAGCGCTACTGTGTTCGACTTCTCCTGTTGTACTCAAGCAGTTTCTCAAGATCAGTATTTTTCTATTGCAAACGCTTCTTCAGAAAGATAAGCCTGCGATTTCAACCTAGTTCCTTGAACGTCACACACTGCGTATGGTTACTACATTGAATTACACGCTGGATAAACTACTCAGATTGGCTTTACGAGACAATAGCTATCAGATTGACTATTGGAAATCTTATCTAAAATTCCAGCGGGCTAAGATTTTCGGTCAAGCTCAGACGCAGGAGAGTTACGATCTCGTTTTCATTATTCTAGACAGTACACGGGGGTGGATTTTAGAAGCGATTCCTCGCGAGATTGCCACTTATTTTCCTGGGAAGTATTGCTTCCATTATGGATTGTCAAACATTCCACCTGCTAAAGCGTATTTCTTTTCGCACTATTCGCTGTACCCGATCGCACTCAAAAACACGCCCCATGTCTGGGGTGCGAAGTCCGTGATTTGGTACACGCATCCCAAACCGATTGGGACAGGAGAGGCGGAATTAGTCCATGCGCTCAATCGATCGACAAAAGTGGTTGCCACGAATTCTGCTTTCGTGAAACTATTGCGCGATCAAGGCGTTCAGGAGAAGACTGTCACCACGATTTTAGGTGGAGCCGATCCGACTTTCTTTCAACCGCATGAGCGATCGCAAGGAATGATTGGATTTTGTTCTTCCTATAAAGACTTGAAAGCACCGGACACCATTCGGCAATTGATTCAATTGATGCCGAATCGGAAATTTCTGCTGCTTGGTCGCAAATGGGAAGAATACGATCGCTTTTCGGAAATGTTGGCGCAACCGAATTTTACCTATGTGGAAGCGCCTTATTCGGACTATCCCGGTTACTACGCGCAAATGGATGTGTTTGTTTCTACCTCGCAGCTAGAAGGAGGACCAATCCCGTTGATTGAATCGATGATGTGTAATGTTTTTCCGGTAGTCAGTCATACAGGATTTGCACCAGACATCATTCAGCACGGACAGAATGGATTTTTGTTTGAAGTCGGGAGTCCACCCGAAGTGATTCGGGACTTGATCGAGCAGGCATATCGATCGACAACCGATATCCGCAAAACAGTCGAGCATTTGAGTTGGGAGAATTTCTCTCTCGCAATTCAGCAATTTTTGAATTAACTAACTAGACGAGAGCTTTTTTAGCGAAAGACGATGACGCAGCAATTTCTGAACTACGACCAAATCGAATCGTTTGAACATCACCTGTTTACTGAAAGAAAGCCGTTTCCTTGGTTTGACTTTGAGCAATTTCTCACACCCGAAGGCTTTGAAGTCCTTTATCAGGCGTTCCCGTCGTTGGAACTGTTTGAGCAACACAATGGCATCGAACGAATGTATGGACAGCGCCCACATAATCGGTACTATCTTGCTTATGAAACCTCGATCTATGGCGCTCAGAAAGAAGGTCAAGGATTGGTGAAATATAAACAATTACCGGAAGCTTGGCGAGCCTTTATTCGCGAGATTGAAACCAGTGAGCCGTATCAGCGATTGATCAAGCAACTGTTTCGAGTCAATAAGTTTGAAATTCGCTATGCGTGGCACGTTGGAGTGACTCACTCTGAAGTCTCTCCTCATGCAGATGCTGTGGAAAAGATTGGAACTCATATTTTCTACTTCAATACACACCAAGACTGGAACCCAGACTGGGGTGGCTCGGTCTTGGTGCTGGATGGAAAGCAGACTGATGCAATGAATCCAGATTTTACTGAGTTCACCACTGAAATCCCGGCTCAAATCATTGACAATCATAGTTTTCTATTTAAGAATACGCCTGGTGCCTGGCATGGAGTAAAACCGCTCACTTGCCCTGAAGGTTCCTATCGTCGATTGTTCAATGTGATTTTTGAAACACCCAGGGCGAGAAGACCTCTCGTTCCTGCTCCCGTTTCAGTCGCCAAACGCTTGAAGTCGATTATCCGCTAAAGCACCTTCTATGATTCAATCCGAACCGATTCGCGTCTTCATTGGCTCCGGTGAAGCAAGTCTACTCGAACGAAAGGTTTGCATTCACTCGTTGCGGAAACATACTCAGAGACCGATCGATATCTATGTGTTTAACGGAACGCACAACGCGATCGAGCTAAATGATCAAGAGCCAGTCATTGCTCCGATGTCGCTCAAGGTGAAATACAAAAACGTCACTGAGTTTAGTCTGTATCGCTATCTGATTCCTCAAGTGTGTGGCTATCAAGGGAAAGCAATCTACATCGACTCAGATACGATTTGCCTGAGAGACATTGGAGAACTGATTGACACGGATCTTCAGGGCTGCGATTTTCTCGCGAAACCAGAAGCTTATTCTCATGCGGGTGAAGCGTTGTGGGGATTGAGCGTGATGCTGATCGACTGTGAGAAGTGTCAATTTGATCTGGAACTGTACTTTGAAGAGATTGCTCAAGGATTATATACCTACGAAGATTTCTCTTGTATGAGTCCCCGTTTTCTCAAGCATCATCCCTTTTCGATCGAGGAACTCGATCCGCGCTGGAATGTGTTCGACTCCTACGATCAAGACACTCGTTTGATTCACTACACGAATCTTTCAACTCAGCCCTGGAAGCATCCGAATCATTCTTATGGTGAGTTGTGGTTTCAGTACTTCCGTGATGCGATCGCGGACGGAACGGTTCTGCAAACTGATATCGATTTGAGCTTGATTCGATCGTATGTTCGCCAGGATTTGATGGCTGGAAATTCTCCCCCTCAAGCGAATGTGCTAAAACAAGCGACTTCTGCGCTCAAATCCGTCCGAAAGCTTTGGAAACCCCAACTGGTTTGATTGATCATGCACTCACTGACTCAGACTACGGATGTTAGATACGCGATCGCATTGCTCAAACTCGAAGCGAATGCGATCGATCAAGCAGCAAATCGATTAGATCGAGACTCTTTAGCAGCCGCCCTAAACTTACTTGCTCATTGTTCTGGAAAGGTTGTACTAACTGGAGTCGGCAAATCGGGCATTGTGGCAAAAAAAATCGCTGCGACGCTTTGTAGTATCGGCACAGTGGCATTGTTCCTGCATCCTTGTGAAGCACTGCATGGAGACTTAGGAATTGTGACTAGCGCGGATGTGGTTGTGCTGCTGAGTAACAGCGGTGAAACTGAGGAACTGTTAGCAATGTTGCCGCATTTGAAACATCGGCAGGTGAATTTAATTGCAATTTTAGGCAATTTGAATTCGACTTTGGCAGCGCAAGCAGATGTCGTATTAGATGCAACCGTCGATCGTGAAGCTTGTCCGTTGAATTTAGCGCCCACGACCAGTACAACGGTGGCGTTAGCGATCGGAGATGCGATCGCGATGACATTGATGCAAATGCGAGGATTAACTCAGGAAGAATTTGCGCTGAATCATCCCGCAGGGCGGTTAGGGAAACGGTTAACGTTGCGGGTGGCGGATGTGATGCACTCGGCTGATAGCTATCCGAAACTAAGTCCTGAAGCGCCTTGGCTGGAAATTGTCAGCGCGATCGGGCAAGGTGGATTGGGAGCGGTCACGATCGTCGATGTTCAGGGCTATCTTTTGGGATTGATTACTGATGGCGACTTGCGGCGATGGATTGCGAAAGTAGATGCGATCGAGTTGAACACTCTCACGGCTCATCAAATGATGACTCTAGCGCCTGTTGTGACGACTCCGGATGCTCTAGCGTATGATGCGCTCAAACTGATGGAAGAGCGACCTTCTCAAATTTCTGTGCTGCCTGTGGTTGATCCAGAACGTCACTGTCTGGGACTGATTCGGTTACATGACATTATTCGGAGTGGGCTGTAATGCAAATTCTTGCCGTGATTCCTGCACGCTATGATTCGGTGCGATTTCCAGGAAAACCACTCGTGCAAATTGGCGATCGACCCATGATTCAACGGGTTTACGAAGCGGCTAAACGTTGTACGGTGTTTGATCAAGTTGTGGTCGCAACGGATAGTGAAAAAATTGCTGATTGTGTTCGCGCCTTTGGTGGCGTAGTTGAAATGACCAGCAGCGAGCATTTAACCGGAACCGATCGAGTTGCAGAAGTAGCAGAACGCTATCCGGATGTGGATGTGGTGGTCAATGTTCAAGGCGATCAACCGTTTGCTACTCCAGAGATGTTAACCGAATTGGTTGTGCCGTACTTAGAGGGGGAACAGCCAGAGATGACGACTTTAGCTTGTCCGCTGAATGTGAAGACCGGACATTCTGATCCCAATAGCGTCAAAGTTCTATGCGATCTTAAAGGTCGAGCCTTGTACTTTTCTCGCGCTCCTATTCCCTATTTTCGCACTGCGGGAGTTGCTCCTGTGTTTCACCATTTGGGACTGTACGCTTTTCGTAGAGACTTTTTGGCGAACTATGCCCAACTGACTCCCACGCCGCTCGAACAGTGCGAAGGGCTAGAACAACTGCGAGTTTTAGAACATGGATTTGAGATTCGGGTGTGTCATACGCACCAAGCAATTCTCGAAATTAATACCCCTGAAGATCTCGAACTAGCTCAATTGTCGATCGCGGCTCAAGGTTGATTCAATGTTCAAACCAAAAGAATTGTCGATCCGTCCGTTCCCTGCGGCGTTGCCCGAATACAAGCTTGAAGAACCAGAAGCGCAAATTATTGTCGCTTGCCCGCAACCGCCTCAAGAAGCGATCGAGGCAGGTCGAGCGATCGCGGTTCCTTGGGGCGAATTTGATATTGATCTGATTCTAGAGAAGCTTCCAGCCGATTTTCAGCCTGATTTTGCCGGGTTTTCGGCTCGGACACTACATTTCAAACCACGAGGACTAGAAAAATTACCTTGTCCAGCGGTGATGAAACTGGGCGATACCTTCCACTGGGGTGATGGGTCTCTCAGCGGAATTATCGAGTACTGCCAGGAGTTGCAATGCGATTATCACTGGGTGTATCAAGGCGTTCAGCACTTACACTTTTTTGTTGAAGCGGGACTAAAAAATGTGTTCTGGGTTCCTGGAACTTATGTGATTCAGCCGCATCGAACACGATCGCATTCTGAAAAGATCTATGATGTGGTTTTTCGGGGATCGCAGTCGTCGCATCATGTACAACGAACTCGGTTGCTGCAATTTTTACAACAGTCTGGAGTCGAGGTTGATATTGCTCAGAAGCCTTACATCGATTGTTTAGAGGACTATACGAAAGCACACATTGTGCTGAATTTTAGTTTGAATGGCGATACGAATCGGCGCGTCTATGAAGTGCTGATGGCGGGCGGATTTTTGCTTACCGATCGGCTCAGTGTACAGTCTGGATTGTTCTCGCTGTTTGAGGAAGGCGTTCATCTCGAATGCTATAACAATGAAGCAGAACTCTTAGAGAAGATCGAGTACTATCTTCAGCATCCCGATCAAGCGGCTCAAATTGCAGCAGCAGGACATCAAAAGCTCTGGGACTGTTATTTACAACCGACGATGAAACAGCAGTTGTATCGCTGCATTCTGGCAAATGAGATTGAACCGCCGTTTAACTTAGCTCACGATCGACGAGCTAGTGTCTCGATCGATTCCACTCCTGAAGCGCTCAAAACCCGCATCGAAGTCTATGAATTGATTCAAGAACTGCATCGTTTGAATCCGCGAATAAAGTTGCTGTACTGGCGAGGAACGAACCATCGATTGATTTCAGACTTAGCAGATTTACAGCGATTAGATCTCACCTGTGTTCAGACCGAAGCCGAGACGAATACGATCGAACAATGGTGTTCTCAAGTAGGAGTGAGCGATCAAGTCAATGTCCGATCGCTGCCTGTTGAGTTGCCATCGCGATCGATGCAAATTGTGATGGTCGATTTACCTACAACAATGACAGCAGCCGAGAAACTGTTACAGGAAGTTGAGCCATTGATCTCAAACGGTGGCTTATTGCTATGGGTTGGAACGAATCCGCAACTGAAAAAATGGCTCGATCGACGATTACGCACTCAGCAACTTTCTCCTGTTCGATTAGGCGTGATGACTCCCGATCGTATCTACGAAGAAATGGGTAAAGGGGTGTGTCTCGTGTATCAACGTGTACAGACAGATGCTCCCGTTCTAACCTTTGAAAGTCTCACCTTTTCGACTCAACTGCGTCAACAACTAGACTCGATCCAACTGGTTCGTCGAATGAAGCGAATTGTCGATCGCTCTTTGCTGCAAAAAGCTTAATCTGTAAACCTGATGAAAGTTTCAGTCTTAATCAATAACTACAACTATCAGAACTATGTGGTTGAAGCGATCGAAAGTGTGTTGCAGCAGTCGGTAAAGGTTGACGAAATTATTGTCGTTGATGATCGTTCAACCGATGATTCTGCTCGGATTCTACAAGATAAATTCGGACAGTCCGAAGCAGTCAAGCTCATTCTCAAAGAGCAAAACGAAGGTCAACTTGCTGCTTTTCAAGCTGGATTCGAGGCATCGACTGGAGATTTGGTTTGCTTTCTTGATGCAGACGATTTGTACAAGGAAACTTACATCGAAACGATTCTAAAGTTCTATCAAGCACATCCGGTTTGTGAGTTTCTATTTCTCAGTGCAGACTTTTTTGGGGCTGAGGAACGAATATCGAGTTGCTATCCGCCCCAGTGTTTCTCAAAACGGAACTATCGCGACTTAGGATATTCCAAGCTAACCACGTTGCATCGCAAGACTTGGATCGGTCATCGCACTTCAACCGTTTCCATGCGCCGCAGCGTTTTAGAGAAACTCTTTCCACTGCCCTTCCTCGAAGATTGGCGAATTCGGGCGGATGACTGCTTAGTATACGGAGCCTCGATCGTTGGAGCAAGAAAGTTCTACCTCGAAGCGCCTTTGGTCAAATATCGCGTTCACGGCAGCAATGGTCACTATGGAACCCTCAAAACTAAACCACCCGATTATTTCGATCGCTATAACCAATCAGTCGATCGCTTATTTGACTTTCTAGCTCAAAAATTCGATATTCCTGGTAGTGTAGCCCACGAATTCAAATCGATCGCTCATCCGCTCCCCGAAGAATTTGAAACGGCTCGATCGCTGTTACGTGGACTGAAGCTTTCTCGACCGCAAAAACTGCTCATGCTGTCTTCAATGTCTGTTCACTTCTTGATTAACGGAGTGACAAAGCCTTCGATCGATTCATCTTCTCACCGCAAACTTTGACGATGCAAACTGTTCTTCCCCAACATCGCAAACGCGCTCTCAACTGGGTCAAATTCATCATGCTCGGCGTGATTGCACTTGGCGTGGTGTTTCGCTTCTCCCATCTTAGCGATCGCGTTTACTGGCACGATGAAACCCTGACTTTATATAGAGCCGCTGGATATACCGTCGCAGATATCCTCAACGGACTCTTTCACGGTCGCGTTCTCAGCATTGATGACGTGTTGAAGTTTCAGCAACTCACCCCAGAGAAAACCACGATCGATATGCTGGTTAACTCAGCCAATGATGATCAGCCGCTGACTCCGCTCTATTTTTTGCTCACCCGATTTTGGATGGCGGGATTTGGCAATGATCTGGTTGCTATCCGCATCTTCTCAGTGCTGTGGAGCTTGCTGGCATTTCCTTGCTTGTACTGGCTGTGTCTAGAACTATTCGGAAGCTCGATCGTAGGCTGGATTGCATTAGGTTTACTAGCGGTGTCTCCGTTTCAAGTCTATTACGCCGCAGAAGCTCGACACTATACCGTGTGGACAGTGCTGATTTTACTCATGCACCTCACCTTACTTAGAGCCATTCGACAACAAACCTGGAAACATTGGGCGCTATACGCTCTAGTGACAGCATTGGGATTGTATAGTAATCTAGTCACATGTTTCGTAATGCTCGGACATGGCATCTACATTTTCGTCCTTGAGCGCTTTCGGATCAATCGCACGACCCTTGCTTATGTCGCAGCATCGATCGCTGGATTAATCGCGTTCTCACCCTGGCTCTATGCACTCTTCATCAATCTTAGAAAGATGAAAGATGCAACCGCCTGGATGACTCAAACACTGCCGCTCAAGGCACTGACCAAAGTTTGGCTGGTTAATTTTCAGGAAGCGTTTTTGAAGCCTGCTCTGTTTCCAGGAAGACTTCAAAACGCGATCGCACTCCTTACGATCGCAGTCGTAATTCTCTCGTTTTATGTGCTGTGTCGGCGCACTTCAAGCCGCGTCTGGCTCTTTGTGATTAGTGCGATCGTGCCGCTGCCCGTGGTGCTGATGCTGCAAGATTTACTGTTAGGAGGAATTCGCTCAACCAATAGCCGATACTTCTTTCCGTGCTATTTAGGAATACACATCGCTGTTGCTTATTGGCTTGCCTCAAAGATGACCTCTGACCAGGCAAAACCGTGGCAGCAGAAAGGATGGCAACTGGTAGCGGTGATGATTTTTGCAGTTGGCGCACTGTCGATGCCCGTGCAATTCAGACAAGGAAACAGCAGTAGCTATCAAGCGGTGGCAGATCTGATTAATCAGGTCGAATCTCCGCTCGTGATCAGTAGCGAAATGGCTCAAGGTGGAGGCACATTGGGCGATATTCTCTCACTGGCTCACCTGCTGAATCGAGAGGTGAAGATGCAGCTTGTGATTGATCCCGCCGCTCCTAAAATTCCTCAGCAATTCAAGACGGTGTTTCTGTACAAACCGTCTCCGTCCCTAACACAGACCCTCAGCAAACAGTATCCACTCAAACCATTACACCCAGGCGGACTTTGGTCGATGACTCAATAAACCTTACCATTCATCACAACCAGTACCATGAGAAGTCACTTAAGCACGAGGGGTTTCGGTTGGTCTTTGTCGGGTTACTGGGTGCTCCTATTACTAGGCTTTTCGTTAGGGATTGTTATTCATCAAATCGAGGTTCTGACCTCTGCTTCTGAAAAAGTTCGATGGTTTTATGATCCAGGGGATCTCAATGCGTATTATGCTCCGACCGCTTGGGTGAGCGGGGCTGGAAGACTGTATCGAGAAGTGTTTTCGGAGTATCCCTTATTGGCAAACGTCATTTTTGGCAGTTGTCGATTTGTAGCAGAAGGGATTCGATCGATATCAGGGGGATGGATCGAGACGCGCAAAGCATTCGATGGGGTGTGGATTTCGACGGCTTGGGTGCTGTATTCGTGGTTGGCGTATCGCATCTATAAACGGTGTTCAAAACAAGCGGTTTGGATTTGGTTGGCTCCTGCACCGCTGTATTTCACGATTTTTCGCTACGACATTTTTCCAGCGATCGCGACTTTTATGGCACTGTTGTACATTCGCGATTCTAAGTATATGCGGGGAGCATTGTGTATTGGAATGGCGATCGCGCTGAAAGGTTATGCGCTATTTCTCGTACCGAGCTACTTTGTGTATGTGTTGCAGAGACGAGGAATGAGGGATGCAGTCAAAATTGTAGGGGTATGTCTTGCACCTTGGGTTTTTGGCAATTTGATTGTGCTGCTGTATGGCGGATGGGAAGGGTTGGTTGCTCCCTATCTGTTTCATAGCAATCGAGAGCTAAACGGCGAGTCTACGTATGACGCGATCGTGTATTTCACTCGGTTCTATCGATTGAAGCGTATCTCTGACTATCCTTGGATTGCTCAGATGTTGCAAGTTGCTTTCCCGCTGATTGCAATGGCACTTCGTCCAAAAACATTCCAAGCCCTGATTGATGCGTTTTTGATTTCACTGCTCGGTTTTATGTCCTTTTCGGTTTTTTATTCACCCCAGTTTCTGTTGTGGATTTTGCCGATCGCTTGTTTTTCTAATTCTCGATCGATTCTGCGATTATGCCTGATCTCCTCCTGGGCAACCTTTTTATATTTTCCCGTTGCTTATGGTGTGAGATTTGAAACGCTGCCTTTGTTAGATTGGACAGTTCCGATTGGACCTTGGGCATTTCAAGGATTGGTGACAGCAATCGCGGTGATTCGGCTGATGTTGATGTCTATCAGTGTTCGCAGGATCTTGATGGCAGCTTAGATTGCTGGTCGTGGTTTAGTTCCCTCTTTAGCGATCGAGGACAGGTTGCACTCGATCGCGCCGATGACAATGACAGTGTGAATGTTTTGGACTAATTTCAAGCTGAACTAGAGGATGTTTGAGAAGTAATCGTTTGTTGCCTCTATCGCCCCTCGAATGGAATTCGGGGCTATCGAAACAAAGTCTGTTGAAACAGACTGAGGAGCTTACTAAAACTGCTTTCAGTCCCCTTTAGCGGACTTTGTTTCGATAGACCGTGATTTCTAATCATGGGCGAAATGCAATCGAAGCGCAGAGCCTTTTTATACTTCTCAAACAGCCTCTTGAAGAGTAACGGATACGAAGTTAGACGATTCTCAATCCCTGACCCGCTTCTGACCTTATTCTATGCTGGAGCTGAGTTCCTGTTATGCAGTGGAAAATCTTAGCTGGGTTCCGATTTTTTCTCGCTTGGATCGTTCTATGTACACATTTATCCTGGTTTGTTCCTTCAAATAGTTATTTGCTTCGGTTCAATCACTTTGATGGCTTTTCCGCAGTTCTAGGATTTTTGATTATTTCAGGTTACTCGATCGCGCATTCGGTGATCAAAACGCCGCAAGGATTCTATCGACGGCGGGTTTTGCGGCTCTATCCGCTCTATTTTCTTGCGGTGATTGCGTCAATTTTGCCGTTTCTCATACTGGGTTCTCAGCTTAAAACACCCGGTGGCAATTCTTTTCCGCTGGTCTTACCGAGCAAAGGGGATTTCATTGGCAATTTGCTGCTACTACAGGGATTTATTTTTAAGCCGATTTCCTCGAATCCGATTCTCTGGACACTGAGCGTAGAGTTTCTCTACTACTTGTTCGCACCTTGGTTTCTCAAACTCAGTAATCGATCGATTTTTGCATTGATTTGCATTTCCGCCGTAACGTATGCGGTGTATCCCAAATTAAATCTGCCGTACTATTCGCATCTAGAGTTTGGTTTAGGAGCGATCTTGCTGTTGTGGGCATGGCTCTTAGGATTTTGGTATCGACGAGAAGCGGGACGCAACGACCATATCAAAGCGCTGCTGATTTTCGTGGGAGTCATCTTACTGTCATTCAACAGTTTTGATGGTCAATTTACAAATCTCACGTACATCTCAAGCTGTCTCGTTGTCATCTACGCGACTCAGATCAAACTGCCGACTCGATTGTTGGATGTGTTTGATTATCTGGGCGCGATTTCCTATCCTCTCTATCTATTCCATGTTCCTGCGTTCATTGCTGCCTATTATTTCTTGGGGATTCAGTATCAAATTGGATTGGTGTTGTTTGCGCTGATGGTGAGTATTGTGGTCTACCATGTGATCGATCTTCCCCTCAGAACTCGAACCTTACTCGCTTGGGGAATGACACCCAAATAGCTGAAACCGAGAACATTTACTTTTGAGGTTGACTTCATGACATCGATTCGAGTGACCGATTCGCTTTCTATTGGTTCAGGGTTGCCGCTTGCTCTGATTGCAGGTCCTTGTGTGATCGAATCTGAGGATTTCACCCTCAAGATGGCGGATCAGCTTCGCACGATTTGCGATCGCTTAGAGATTCCGCTGATTTTCAAGTCCTCGTTCGATAAAGCGAATCGGACATCTGCTAGTTCTTTTCGCGGACAAGCGATCGAGGAAGGCTTGTCTGTGCTGCAAAAGGTGAAAGAGAAAGTTGGCGTTCCTGTGCTGACGGACATTCATGAAAGTACTCAAGCTGCGATCGCAGCAGAAGTCGTTGACGTACTCCAGATTCCAGCCTTTCTATGTCGCCAAACGGATTTACTCCTTGCAGCAGCGGCAACCGGACGCACTGTGAATGTGAAAAAAGGACAGTTTCTTGCTCCTTGGGACATGAAAAATGTGGTGCGAAAGCTAGAAACCGGAGGCGCGAGAGATATTCTGCTCACCGAACGGGGAACCAGTTTTGGCTATAACACGCTGGTGGTAGATTTCCGATCGCTGCCCCAGATGCGTGAACTCGGCTATCCGGTCGTGTTTGATGCGACACACAGCGTTCAGATGCCGGGGGGACAAGGAGACAAATCGGGGGGACAGAGACAGTTTGTGCCTGTTCTGGCGCGGGCGGCAACTGCGATCGGGATCGATGCGTTGTTTATGGAAGTTCACGAAGATCCAGAGGTTGCCCTGAGCGATGGACCGAATATGGTTCCACTGGCACAGCTTGAGGCAGTTTTGAAGCAGATTTTGAGCATTCGGAGTGCGCTAGAAGCGGCTCCCGTTGTCTCGCTCGAATCGTGACTGTTACAGACCCAATGAGTGTGAATTGAACCGATGCACCAAGCGTATGATCAATTCCTTCAGCAAATGGATCTAGTGTTTGTGCATGACGATCGACCCGAACTGGCGTATGAGAACTATCACTAATTGCGATGATTGACTCCACTGAATTCTCTGCTCTGCTTTCCACGATTCGACTTTTGGCGTTAGATGTCGATGGTGTGATGACCGATGGTGGGCTGTACTACACCGAAACAGGCGAAGAACTAAAGAAATTTAACGTCAAAGATGGTTTGGGAATTCAGCTTGTAATGAAAGCGGGGATTCATATCGCGATCGTATCCGCAGGATTTTCGAGTGCAACCCTGTACCGCGCTAAACGATTGGGCATTGAGCATACGTTTATTGGAGTTGAAGACAAGCTGGCAACCATTCAGAAGCTTTGTGAGCAATTAGATCTATCTTTGTCGCAGGTTGCTTATATGGGTGATGATTTAATCGATTTGCCTGTTTTACAAGCGGTGGGCTGTCCAATCACGGTTGCAGATGCGATGCCTGCAAATCAAGCGATCGCGCTTTATATCACGCAAAAAGCGGGTGGACAAGGGGCTGTGAGAGAAGTTTGTGATTTGCTAGTGCAGTCGAATCTTTCTAGGAGGTAAGTCAGTTTGAGTTCTCGATCGATTAAGCGAGTCGTGACCTGTCAAGGAAGTATCCAACTGGTCACGGCTCTATCTGTGTTGGAACATCATCGAAAAGACGAGGAGACCGCAAGCGAAAACTATCTCGTGATTTACGATCTGTATGCACCGGAAGGACAACAGGAGGCGTTTGCTCAGTTTGTGGAAGGCATGGCAAGACGGTTAGGCGATTGGGTCTCGATCGTTTATCTCACGCCACAAACGCTGAAAGCTATCTCAGATAGTTTGAGTTCAACCAGTCCATCTAAGATATTTGGAACACTCTATGAATTGATTGGAACAGAGACGGCGGATGAAATTTATCTCTGTCGAAATTGGCAGTTTAGCAATCAATTGCTGATCAATGCGTATCGATCGGCAGAAAAGATTTGCTATGGCGATAGTATTGGGATTTATTTTTCTCAAAGTTCTCCAGCGCTGTTTGCGGCGGCTCCTTCGGAATCAAAAGCGCGATCGACAACTGGTTTCGCCAAACTCTTGGAGCGAGGACGATTCCTTGGGGGCGTGTTACGGCATCAGGTTTTATTAGGGTTACAGCTTAAAACTGTGCTGGCAGAGGTGCCGTTTGATGTGGGATATTTGCTGCTGCCGACGCTGATGGGTGAATCGCCACCGATGTCGATCGTGGTTCCAGATTCGGCTCGATTGTTGACGTTGTTTCAACAGTTAACCGCTTTGGTGAATTCGGAGTATCTGAGTGAATTTCAGCAGCAAATTGCAGGTGCGCCTGTATCGGTGCTGTTGACTTCTAATTTGTCAGAAGCGGAGCGAATGTCGCAACCGGATGAATTAGAGGCTTATTGCCAGTTCTTGAACAGTTCAGGCATTGAGCCGAATAGTATATTGGTGATCAAGCCGCATCCACGAGATAGTGTTAAAAAACTACAAGCACTAAAGCAACGTTGTTCGGAACTGTTTCACCAGGTGATTGTTCTTTCTGATCCAAGTTTGTTCTTTTTGCCGTTTGAAGTATTTTTTCTTGCAGCATTTCTGGAACCAGATTTGTCTTGTAAACATCAGGTTCAAGTGTTTGCGGTGAGTTCGGCTTGTTTGTCGCTCAAGCTCTTGTTTCAGGTTCCAAGCGCGATCGGGTTTGGGGAAGAGATTACAACTCAGGTGTTTTATCCTCACTATGTTGCTGGAAGACTTCAGCATGAGCAGCAACTTCGATCGGCTGTTGAACAGTTGTAATTTCAAATCAATTGGTTAAGAGGGTGTTTGAGAAGCGATCGTTCATCGCATTCACCTGGTTAAGAGAGTGTTTGAGGAGCGATCGTTCATCGCATTCACCCGCCCGGAGATCAATCTCCGGGCTGATCGGGGGAAGCCCACTAAACTGGGCTAAGAACTTCGTATTGCTCTCTTAGCCCGCTTCAGCGGGGTTTCCTCCATTAGCCCGGAGATTTATTTCCGGGCGGACTGGCAACGAAGCAAAGCCGCCTTTTATACTTCTCAAACATCCTCTAGGTCGTTTATTCTCGGTTCACTGTACGTTATCAGACATGACTTCTTACCCTTCTATTTCAGTGATTGTTCCGTCCTTTAATCAAGGAGAATTCATCGAAGAGACATTACTATCGATTCTCAATCAAAACTATCCCAACCTGGAAATTCTAGTCCTAGATGCAGGGAGCACCGATCGAACTGTTGAAGTCATTCAAAAATACGAGTCGCAACTCGCTTACTGGCATTCCAAACCGGATAAAGGACAAGCAGATGCGATCAATCAAGGAATGGCACTGAGTTCTGGAGAGATTCTTTGCTGGCTCAATTCAGATGATTTGTATCTTCCTGGAACGCTGCTGGATGTGGGTCAACGGTTTCGAGGAATGGTCGATCGTAATTATCTCATTTATGGTGATACGCGGTTTCTCTATCAATCTGGAAAACCGAAAGGCGCAAGTGATGTTCAATGTGCTGCTCCGTTTGATCCGATGATGCTGACTTACTATGATTACATTGCACAGCCAAGCGCATTTTGGACGCGCAAATTGTGGCAGGAGGTCGGCAATCTAGAGCTTGACTATTATTATGTTTTGGATTGGGACTGGCTAATTCGTGCAGCTAAAATTGCAGAATTTGAATATGTTCAACAGTTCTATGCGGTCTATCGAATTCATGACAGTCACAAGACGGGTAACGGTGGCTCAAAGCGCAAACAAGAAGTGCTAGAGATTGTAAGTAAACACTCGTCTGAGTACTGGATTGAGCTATATCAGCAAGTGGATGCGTCGTACAACGAGATCAAACCATTGATGCGACGACTGGGTAAATTAGGCATTCCAAATCGCGAATGGTTTGCGTCTCTCCTGCTGCCTGAATTAAGGACTAAACTTCAGCATCCCCAAGACCTATTCAAAGTATTAGCGATGTATTCGTGAGTGAAACTACAGTGAATTCTTTGCCAAAAATCACGATCGTAACTCCTTCATACAATCAAGCTCCGTTCCTAGAAGCAACGATTCAGAGTGTTCTAGCTCAGAACTATCCGAATCTGGAGTACATCATTATCGATGGAGGTTCGACTGATGGCAGTGTAGAGATTATCAAGCGCTACGAGTCGCAGCTTTATTATTGGTGCAGTGAACCGGATGCGGGTCAGTATGACGCGATTAATAAAGGGTTTGCTCGATCGAGTGGCGAGATCATGACCTGGCTCAATAGCGATGATATGCAGTGTCCTTGGGCACTCAAGACTGTCTCTAGCATCATGACTGAGTTGCCTGAAGTTGATTGGTTGACGACTTTGAATCCAGGATTGTGGGATTGGCATGGATTTTGTCTAGGATTTCGCTCAGTACCGGGATACGATCGAGCCGCGTTTCTCGAAGGTCGCTATCTTCCCGCTAGTCCAAAAACGCCGCGTGGAATTGGCAGTATTCAGCAAGAATCAACTTTTTGGCGGCGCAGCTTGTGGGAAAAAATCGGCGGACAGATTAGCACCGAGTACAAGCTTGCTAGTGATTTTGATTTGTGGGCGCAGTTTTATCGTCAGGCTGAACTATACGGAATTGCTTCACCGCTGGCAGGATTTCGATCGCAGAACGCTCAAAAAAGCGGTCATCTCGATCTGTATCTCTCTGAAGCAGAGCAATCTTTATCAGAAATGCGATCGAAGCTTGCTGCACCCAAAAATCCCTTTCGCAATCTTTCCCGGATTCCGGTGGTGAGAGGGTGGATGAAGTCTCAACTGAGCTATTCCTGCAAGCGAGTGGTTAGAACGAATGCAAATTCGGCTCAAGGACAGTGGACAATCGAAGCCTATCAGCCTATTTTCTAAAAGCGATGAAAGTTCTCCAGATTAATCACAGTGACTATGCAAACGGGGGCGGCGGCGCGATCGCGATGTATCGATTGCACCGGAGTTTGCCCTCGGTCAAGGTCGAGTCGAAGATTCTCAGCGGTCTTAAAACCTTGCCGACGGATGAATCTGATACGATCGCAAGAAATCATCGAATTGAATTTAGACTCAGCCGTGTGACCTCGAAGATCGGGCTAAATAACATTCACTGCTTGAGTTCGTTCAACATTAAAAAGCATGATTTCTATCAATCGGCTGATTTGCTCAATTTTCACATTCTTCACAGTGGTTTTTTTAGTTATTTAGCGATCGCGGATTTAACCGAAACAAAGCCTGCGGTTTTTACGCTACATGATATGTGGAGTTTTACCGGACATTGTGCCTATAGTTACGACTGCGATCGCTGGAAAACCGGATGCGGCAATTGTCCTTATCCCTCGGTCTATCCGGCAATTCAGCGAGATAACACAGCTTGGGAATGGAAGCTCAAAGATAATGTTTATAAACGATCGGATTTAACGATCGTTGCTCCAAGCCGATGGTTAGTCGAACAAGCTCAACAAAGTCTACTGAGCCGATTTGAGGTTCATCACATTCCGTATGGATTAGATACTGATGTATTTGAGCCGCTTGATCCGATCGAGTGTCGCACTCTATTAGGGATTCCACCGCACAAGAAAGTATTACTGTTCGGTGCAGAAAGCTTGAAAGATCGACGGAAAGGAGCCGATTTACTACTGCAAGCGTTGATCAATCTACCGGAGTCCTTAAAGCAAGAAACTGTGTTACTCACGATCGGAGGAAATAGCGAAGCGATCGATTCAGAAGTGGGAATGCCGATCGTCAGCTTAGGACACTTGCATCACGATCGATTAAAAGCGATCGCGTATTCTGCTGCTGATTTGTTTGTGTTTCCGACTCGTGCTGATAACTTGCCGCTGATGTTGCAGGAAAGTATGGCGTGTGGCACTCCAATGGTGTCGTTTCGTATTGGGGGTGTTCCTGATTTAGTTCGACCGGGCGTAACTGGATACTTGGCTGAACCAGAAGATACGGTCGATTTTGCCAATGGCATTGTTAAATTGCTCGATGATGATGGACTGCGCGAACAAATGCAGGTTCAATGTCGCTCGATCGCTCTACAAGAGTATTCATTAATCCTTCAAGCTGAACGTTACGCTAAACTCTATGACCAAATCTTGTCTCGCTGATGACTGCTAAAAAATGCTGATCTTCGCAAGCTGAAGATTTCAGATGCAGTACTGGCAAGAACAAACTTGCTTTATCTATGTTCCTAAAGCGTTTTCTAAGAGGGTGTTTGAGAAGTAATCTTTTATTGCATTTACCCGCCCGGAAATGAATCTCCGGGCTAATCGGGGGAAGCCCACTAAACTGGGCTAAAAACTTCGTATTACTCTCTTAGCCCGCTTCAGCGGGGTTTCCTCCATTAGCCCGGAGATTCATTTCCAGGCGGACTGGCAACGAAGTAAAGCCGCTTTTTATACTTCTCAAACACCCTCTAACGTCCAATTCTTTGCGCGATCGAGTTCATTATGCTGAGTATTATTACTCCGGTTTACAACGGAGAGCGATTCATCGAGTTCTGTCTTAATACAGTCATCCAACAACACTGTGATCGGGTTGAACATCTGATTGTTGATGGTGGCTCTCAAGATTGCACGATCGACATTGTGAAACGATACGCTCAAGAGTATCCTCACATTCGCTGGATTTCTGAAAAAGATCGAGGACAATCTGATGCGATGAACAAAGGGATTGCGCTGGCGAAAGGTGAAATTATCGGATTTCTCAATGTCGATGACTACTATGAGTCGAATGTCCTGAATCGTGTTTTAGAAGTGTTTCGATCGCTGCCTGTTCCTAGCTTTGTCGCTGGAAACTGTAACGTTTTGAATGATGCAGGTGAGCTTAAAAAATTCAATCGCCCTACTAAACTCAAATTCACTGATTTATTGCTGGGTGCAGATATCAATCCTCATCCGGTCAATCCGTCCGCCTACTTCTATCATCGCTGTTTACACGACCAAATCGGACTGTATGACACCGATGAACATTACGCCTTGGATTTAGATTTTATCTTTCGAGCGGTACAAGTTGCTCATGTTCAGCACATTGATGAAACTTGGGGAAACTATCGCGAAATTGAAGGGACAAAAACAATTTTAGATTGGCGATCGGGTGAAGGACAACGCCGCGCTGCTGCTTTGTTAAAACGCTATCGAGATCAACTGCCGCTCACAACTCGCTGGCAGTCCTGGATGACTTACACCTTACTCAATACTCCGTTGCAATGGCGAAACGCATCCAAGCGGCAAGTTGGACAACTCTTACTGCATCTGAAAAATCGATGAAGAAAATTGTCTATGCTACGACTTACGATCCTGCGGACACTGATGCTTGGTCGGGATCAGGGAGCTATATTCTCAAGAGCTTGCAATCGGCTGGGTTTGAGACAGACTGTATTGGAAACCTCAAGACTCATCCGTTCTCGCGCAATCTCTCCAAGCTCAAACAGGTGTACTATGGCAGGCTATTCTCGAAAACGTATTTACGCGATCGAGAACCGTCCCAGTTGCGCCAGTATGCGGCTGAAATCAAGCAGCGATTAAGCACGATCGACTATGACCTAGTATTCAGTCCTGGAACACTCCCGATCGCGTATCTAGACATTCCCAAGCCGATCGTGTTTTGGGCAGATGCAACCTTTGGCGGCATGGTCAATTTCTATCCAGGATTTCGCAATCTGTCTGCTGAAACGATTCGTCAGGGCAACGAGATGGAGCAGTCTGCGCTCTCTCACTGTCAGCTTGCAATCTATACCTCAGACTGGGCAGCGAAAACCGCACTCCAGAACTATCAAGTCGATCCCGCTAAAGTAAAAGTCGTGCCGTTTGGCGCGAATCTTCCTTGCGATCGCACAATCGAGGACATTGATCAAATGGTCGATCGCAAATCATTTGATCAATGTCAGTTGCTATTTCTGGGAGTCGAGTGGCAGCGAAAAGGGGGAGATATTGCGATCGCAGTTGCAGAACAACTCAATCGACGAGGCATTGAGACCATTCTCCACGTGGTTGGGTGCAATCCACCGTTTGAACCTCCTAGCTTTGTCAAGCTACACGGATACATCTCTAAAAAAACAGCAGAAGGCGTAAACACATTAGCGCAATTGATGTCTGAGTCTCACTGCTTAATTTTGCCGTCTCAAGCGGAATGTTATGGAGTCGTATTTGCTGAGGCAAGTTCATTCGGGTTGCCTTCATTGGCGACTCAGGTGGGTGGAATTCCGACTGCAATTCATCAAGGAAAAAACGGCTGGACGTTTCCTCTAGATGCTGCACCTGAAGCGTACTGCGACTGTATAGAGCGGCTGATTGAATCTCGATCGCACTATCGACAAGTGGCTCGATCGACGTTTCAAGAATATACGGAGCGGTTAAATTGGCAGTCCGCAGGTCAGCAAGTTCGTGATCTGATTCAAGCGTATTGTGGTTAAGTTGATGCGAATTGGCTATCTACACATTGGAGCGCCGCAACATGGCATCTATCGATATGGTCGTTTACTCGCGGCAGAAGCTCGATCGAGATCTTCTCTAGAAGTGATCGAAGCAGCAGTGACATTAACGGGATCGCGATCGCAGGATCGATCGGCTTTAATCCAAGCTGCAAAAACGCTCTCTCAGGCTGATGTGATCCACTTTCAATACAATCGCGCGATTTGGGGAGAGAGTTGGAAACAGCTTCGTCATCTCACCGTCTTTCTCAATCATTGTTCTCGTCCGCTGATTGTTACGCTGCACGATATTTTCTATCCACCCTCTAGTACAACTCTGTTTCAGCAATATCGATCGAACCCAAGCAGTGTAAAAATTACAGACCTCACGAGAGCAATGTTACGAGATCAACTCTCACCGAACATTCTGGCGCTCCAAAAAGTGATTGAGCGATCGCAGATTGCACTCGTTTGTACCCAAGAAGAAGCCCGACGATTAAGCGATCGAGTTCAAGGTTCAAAAGTTCAGATCATTCCGCATTTTGTTGAAGCTCGTACTCCTCAGATGAGTCGCACTGAAGCTCGAAAAGCCTTAGAGCTAGAAGAATTTACAGTGATTACGCTACTGGGCTTTATCTACAGCGGCAAAGGGCATCAACTTCTGATCCAAGCACTGCCGCACCTTCCAGCACAGGTCAAACTCGTGTTTGCAGGTGGGGTCAGTTCGGGACATGAGGAATATTTTCAGGATTTGATGCGGTTAGCGGAGAAAGAAGGAGTGAGCGATCGCATTCGGGTCACAGGCTATCTTTCTGAGGAGGAACTAGAACGCTATTTATTAGCAACCGATTTAGCGATTTGTCCGTTTCGACAAACTTCTGCTTCTGGCTCATTGTCTACCTGGATTTCTGTGGCTCGTCCGATTCTTGCCTCGAACATTCCTCAAGTTCAGGAATACAACCAATTACAACCCGGAGCCATTTCAACCTTTGAACCGTATACCAGTGGGGCAATTCGAGCAGCCATCCAACAGCACCTTACCCTTTTGCAGCCTGATTCAAATGCTGAGGCTCTAAAACTATCTCAACAGCTACACATCTCAAAAATCTTCGATCGACATTTATTGCACTATCAAACCAGTTCCTCAAAAAACCAACCCATCCAGCACTCTATCTCTCTCTAACCTCTTGCGAATCTATGCACCAGAAACTTCTATTTCAACTCAAGCACCTGTCAAAGACTTTGACACAGCAATTAGGCTACGACATCACCAGCCGTCGCTCACATCTGCGTCCAGCGGGCGATATGGTGTTCATGCTCGAAACGCTAAAAGAAAGAGGATTGAAAGTTCAATGGATTCTGGATGTTGGAGCAAACAAAGGGGAATGGAGCCGCATGGCTAAATCTGTCTTTAGTCAAGCCAATTGCTTTCTGATTGAACCTCAACTTGAACTTCAATCTAAACTTGATCAATTTTGCCAGCAATTTCCTGGTAGCCAATGGAAACTTGCAGGAGCGGGAAGTACAGCGGGCGAACTTTGCTTAACTGTTTGGGATGATTTAGCAGGCTCTTTGTTTCTACCAGATCAAGCGACGACCGCAGAAGCAAACCAGCAGCGAATTGTCCCCGTCATCACGATCGATACTCTCATCTCTGAAAATACACTTCCAGTTCCAGAGATTGTAAAGCTAGACGTACAAGGGTTTGAGCTTGAGGTACTTAAAGGAGCAAGTCAGCTTTTTGATAAAACTGAAGTCTTTATTTTAGAAGTTGCTTTATTTGAATTTTTGCCTGGTCAGCCTCTTTTTGCTGAGGTCGTTCAGTTTATGCACGATCGAGGATATGTCGTTTACGATTTTCCGGGCTTTATTCGTCGTCCTTACGATGGTGCGCTAGGACAATGCGATGTTTGCTTTGTCCGGCGGGATGGATTTCTCAGAACAGTAAGTTGCTGGGCTTAATTGAGTTGAAAGAGCACATGAGTATTCTAGTTGATACCTTTTTCACAACCAATATGAATGGTCATGGGGGCGATCATCGCACTGCCCAGATTGCTGAACTAATCGCCCAAGCACAAATCGAAACAACACCGTTGCAGCGAACCATCCTGAAATCTGCACAAAGTCGCTTTATTGCTGCCATTCAAGCCGTTCTGAATCCCGCAACGTTCAGATTTATTTGGAAGCATCATTTGAAAGTCGATCGCTCTTTTCGGGCGATCGCGTTTTGTGGATTTCAGCGACAACTCTATCAGCGGGTTCTTCAGCAACATACAGGTCACAAGGTATTACTCTGGGAAGCGACGAAAAACTATGTTGCGCCTTTTGTCGCGGCTGAACAATACTTTAAAGTGATTGCATTTCCCCATAACTTAGAAGCATTTGTTCCGGATCAAGATGCTATTTTTGCGAGATTTGAAACTGAGTCGCAAGCTTTGGTCAAAGCAGATTGGGTCTTCTGTATTTCTCGTGAGGAAGAATGGTTACTTCGGACTCAGGGAGCCAATGCTTATTACCTGCCTTATTACCCTCCTGAAGCGGTATTTCAGCGATTTCTAGAAGTTCGAGCAGCAAGGCACAATCGGCGGGAGAACAGTCGCTTCCTGATTCATGGCAATGCGAACAATCCACCCACTTGCAAAGGCATGATCGAGCAGATTGAATGGTTAAAAAAAGCAAGAGAAACCTTGGTGTTTGAGGTCGATATTGTTGGCTATGGCACAGAAAAGCTAAAGGAATACTGCGATCGTGCTGATTTTGTTGTACATGGCAGCGTCAGTTCTGAACACCTGCATGAATTTTTGATTTCTGCCAAAGCCGCATTGATCCATCAAGTGCCCACGTCAGGAGCATTAACTCGCATTCCTGAACTGCTGATTGCTGGAATTCCGGTGATTGCAAATCGGAATGCGGCAAGAAGTACCTCTGATTACACCGGAGTGTATCAATACGATGACTGGATCGAGTTAGCAGATTTCATGAGTCGATCTTTAGAGAATCCTGAAATTCCCGATCGTCCCCTCACACAAGAGAAACGGTTGATTGACTGCTTGCAAACTTTTATGATTTCCTAGCCCTCTTTATCTTATCTAGCAGCATGATGAAAGTCTTAGTCACAGGTTCAAATGGATTGATCGGGTCTGAAGCGGTCGAATATTACGATCTCCAAGGTCATCAGGTGATCGGAGTCGATAACAATATGAGGGCTGAGTTTTTTGGCGCTCAAGGGGATACGACTTGGAACCTGAGCCGATTGCTCGAAAAGACGCAGAACTTCAAGCCTTACAGTATTGATATTCGCGATCGCAATCAACTCTTTGAACTGTTCCAAACCCATGCTTTTGATTTGATCATTCACTGTGCTGCTCAACCCTCGCACGATAAAGCCTGTCAGATTCCGATCCTAGATTTTGAAGTGAATGCGCTCGGAACTGTGAATTTGCTGGAAGCAACCCGGTTACACTGTCCCGAAGCCGTCTTCATTCACATGAGCACAAACAAAGTGTATGGTGATGCTCCGAATGAAGTGCCGCGTGTGGAATTGGAAAAGCGCTATGACTATGAAAACGAGGCAGACTATCACGGTATTGCTGAAACTTGTCGGATCGATCGCTGTTTACATTCCTTGTTCGGAGCTTCTAAAACGGCAGCCGATGTGGTTGCTCAAGAATATGGGCGCTATTTTGGCATGAATGTAGGCATCTTTCGCGGCGGCTGTCTCACAGGTCCTTCGCATTCAGGAGTCGAACTGCATGGTTTTCTTTCGTACCTGGTAAAAGTGGCAGTCACAGGCGGAACTTACAAAGTATTTGGCTACAAAGGCAAGCAAGTCCGCGACAACATTCACAGCTACGATGTGATTCAAGCCTTTGAAGCATTTCGCTGCAATCCTAGACCGGGTGAGGTATACAACCTTGGAGGCGGGCGCGATAACAGCATTTCAATTCTGGAAACCTTCGATTTGGTTGAGCAATTGACCGGACGGCGCGTGAATTGGCTGTATGAAGAACAAAACCGGATCGGAGATCACATTTGCTACATTTCTGATTTACGTAAGCTCAAGAGCCATTTCCCAGAATGGCAAATCACCCACAGTATCACTGACATTTTGCAGGAAATCATTGCGGCTGAGGATTCAAAATATGCGGTCAAACGCTAATCAGGCGGTTCCATCAATGCACGATCGCAGTTTGTTACTGTTTGATCTCGGACACACGGGGCATCATCCAGCGTATCTGAGACACATCGTGCAGTACTGGCATCAACATCAAATTTCGGGCTGTTTAGATCTCATAGTCTCTCCAGAGTTTGCGAGAAAACACCCGGATTTGATGGCGTTAGCGAAACCCACCGGGGTCAGCAGCGTTCGATTTACGATCGTAACTGAAGCAGAATACGATCGCTATCGGAATGCAAAATCGACCATTGCTCGATCATGGCAAGAGTGGCGTATCTTTTGTGATTACGCGAAGCAACTCAAGCCGACTCAAGCGCTGTTAATGTATCTCGATAGTTTACAGTTGCCGCTTGCATTTGGAGAACGTCCTCCCTGTCCAGTATCGGGCATTTATTTTCGTCCGAGCTTTCACTATCATCGCTTCTCGCCAGAGTCCCAGCCCGATCGACTCAAGCAATGGCGACAAACCGCGATCGTAAATCAAATCTTACGTCGATCGCAGTTCAATACGCTGTTCTGTCTCGATCAGTTCGCCGTTCCTGAAATCCAGCGCTTTGCTCAAAAACCAATTTTACCGATCGCTGATCCAGTGGAGCTTTCAGCGTGTGAACCGATTGAAGTTCAATCCTTGCGCCAACAGCTTGAAATTTCGCTCGATCGCCATGTGTTCCTACTGTTTGGAGAACTGAGCGGTCGTAAGGGCATTCATCAAGTGCTCCAAGCAATGAGCTTGTTATCCCGCGACTCTCAAAGCCAAGTCTGTCTCGTGTTAGCAGGTCCAGTCAATCGAAGTGCAGAATCGATTCGAGCAGAAATTGAGCAGCTAAGACAAACGACACAGGTTCAGATTGTTTTATGCGATCGCTATATCAAAGGCGCAGAGCTTCAACAGTTCTTTGAGCTTGCAGATACCGTTCTAGCTCCTTATCAAAAACACGTCGGCATGAGTTCGATTTTGGTTCACGCAGCCGCAACTCATAAACCAATCCTTGCCTCGAACTATGGACTGCTCGGAAAATTAGTCGAACAATATCAGCTAGGGTTAGCGATTCGTGCTGAAGATCCAAACGAAATTGCTCAGAGCATTGAACAACGACTGCAAATTTCGACTGAGAGCTTATGCAATGTGGAAAAGATGGATGAATTTGCTCAGTTAAATCTAGCAGAAAAATTTGCAGAAACGCTGATTGTTCAACTCGTCGATCGTACATTTCGCGCCCAATCTCAGGAGGATCGTAGCTATGCCCAAAAAAGCTAAAATCGCGGCGATCGCTCTCGCCACCTTCGTTCACGGCTTAACGCTGTATTTTGCAGTTGCAGGCATTTTAGGAATACATACTACAATCCTGACTGCAATTTTTCAGATTGGCACTCTTTTGATTGGATTGTACTATACGCTCTACAATCCGGAGGCGCGGCGGAAGCTTTTTCGCATTGGTTTCTTTGAAATTCTATACTTCGCGTTTATGATTCTGATCGGGTTTGATCTGGTGACGATGAAAGATCAATCGAACTTACCCGACAATTTTGTTATCTATACAAGCGTTTACTGGTTCGCTTTAATCTTGTTGAGAAGCCTATCCTTTGATCAGCTTCGGATTTTTTGCTATGTAACAACCTGTCTGGCAACACTCACGTCTTCAATCCTATTTGTGCAGGTAATAACTGGCTCTGCATCGTTAGTAGATAACGGTGGCAGACTCTCAGTCGGGACTTCTGGAAATCCGATTATTGCAGGTTATACCGGAGCTTACTGCTGTCTTGCAAGTCTAATTCTGTGGATTAAATCTCCACCTGACCAGAAATTGTTCTGGCTGGCTTGTAGCGCTCCTGGTTTCTTTGTCTGTGTGTCCTCTGGAACACGCAGTGCAACCCTGTCTCTAGTTCTTGCAGGCGGACTGATTGGGCTTTATGTTCTGAATATTGTCACCAAGTCTGGAAAGACATTTACTCGATTTCTATCGAATACTTTTCTAGTTGCAGGAATTTTAGGAATGCTCCTGATCCTTGCACCCTTAGCTTCCAATCCAGCATCAGCCAATAGCAAAGCCGATCGCTCTCCGCTCGAAGTCGTGGTTGAGAATGGCAATCAAAGAATTCAAATCCTGGTTCAGATGTTTACTGGCGGGGGCGGAGGAGATATGTCGATTCAGGGGCGAGAAGCCCTGTATGCGACTGCGATCGAGGCGATTAATGATAATCCGGTGTTTGGTAAAGGTCTCTATGCTGCGGGAGGCGCACACAATGTGTTTCTACAGGTGACGGCTGAGTTTGGGCTGTTGGGAGTCATTACGTTTATCTTGCCTTTTCTGCTGCTGATTTATCAAGTGTTCAACACCTTAACAAGCGCGATCGCGAGTACGTCATCTTGGTCGTATCACACTGCCTCAAAGTTCTTAAGGAGCGACTACTGGATGGTTTCAAGCTTCGCGGTCGTCATGCTTGTTCAGGGAATCTCTATGTTTTCATTTCATGGTGATCCCTACCGGAGTTACTTACCGATCGCATCGATTGGCATCTTGATTGCATTTTTAAGACTGAATCATCGATCGCTGCAAAAATTTAAATAAGCATAGACTTCTAATGACAACTGTAGCGCTATTGTTTACTAACTATGGTCCGTATCATTTTGCGCGATCGAACGCGGCGCATCGATTGTTCGAGCAAATCGGTTGGCAACTTCAAGCGATCGAGCTTTCTCGCTCTGATACGGACTATGCTTGGAAAGCTGCTATTGAACAATCAGATTGTCCGTTTGTCACGATTATTCAGGATCAGCCCTTACAATCGGTTAAGCTCCGTCGATTGTTTCCAGCGGTGTATGAGAGTTTGGCTCGAATCAATCCAGATGTAATTGCGATCGCGGGTTATTTTCAACCTGGAATGTTAGCCGCACTAAGTTGGAGTCGGCTAAATCGTAAGCCTGCAATTTTATTGTCTGCTTCCAAAGAAGATGATGCGGCTAGAAGCGGGATCAAAGAACGATTGAAACAGCAATTGATCAACCAATATCAATCAGCATTAGTAGGAGGACAACCTCAAAAGCGGTATTTATTAAAGTTGGGAATGCGTGAAAATCAGGTGTTCACCGGATACAACGTGGTGGGCAATGATGCATTTCATCCTGATCGACTACGATCGCTACCCAATCCAATCAATGCGCCTTTCTTTTTGTCGATCAATCGATTCATTCAAAGAAAAAATATCCTCAATCTCATCACTGCTTATGCAACTTATACGAAGCAAACCGCTAATCCGTGGCATCTAGTTCTGTGTGGCGATGGAGAACTTCGACCTCAGATAGAAGAACAGATTCAAACCTTGGGATTAAGCGATCGGATTCACTTACCTGGCTTTCTTCAGCAAGATGAATTACTGCCTTATTTTGCTCATGCAAATTGTTTTGTTCATGCAAGTTCTCAAGAGCAATGGGGGCTGGTGGTGAATGAAGCAATGGCAGCAGGTCTACCTGTACTCGTTTCAAATCGCTGTGGCTGTTTTGAAGATTTAGTCATTGAAGGGGTGAATGGATGGGGCTTTGAGCCAGACAATGTGGAACAGATGACACTGCTAATGAGCAAAATTAGTTCCAGTGAAGACTATGCGAAAACGATGGGAAACGCGGCTCTAGCTCATATTCAAAACTTTTCACCTCGCTATTTTGCTCAAGGTTTGTATCAGGCAGTCGAGTACGCACTGAAACAATCATGAAAATTTTAATTGTTATTCCTGCTGTTGGCTTAGTCTACGGCGGCACTTCTAAAGTTGTATTTGATTTGGCACAGGCATTAGGCGATCGCACTCTTCAAATTGATGTGGTCACAACAGATGCAAATGGTTTGACGAACTTAGAGGTTCCACTCTGTACCTGGCAACAGGAAACTTCCTATCGCATTCAATATTTCCCTCGCTGGCGGCTGAGTGAATATAAATTTAGCTATCCGCTCACAGCTTGGTTGTTTCAGCATCTTCGCGATTATGATTTAGTGCATACCGTCTCGCTCTTTACCTATCCAGTCGCGATCGCACATTGGCTCTGTCAACTCTACAAAATTCCCTATATTGCAAGCCCCCACGGAATGCTAGATCCTTGGGCACTAAGTTACAAAGGCTGGAAGAAAAAAATTTACTACACGCTGATCGAGCGCCCGATTCTTTGTAAAGCCAGCATCATTCAAATGCTCTCTCAAACTGAAGCAGATGGAATTCGATCGCTCTCTTTGCCAACTCCAGTCAAAATCATTCCGAATGGGATTCATCGGCAAGATTTTACGACTTTGCCTGATCCCGACCTGTTTTATCAACGCTTTCCGCACCTACGCGATAAAACATTAATCCTATTTTTGGGACGAATTGATCCGAAAAAAGGATTAGATCTGTTAGCTCCCGCGTTTGCTCAAATTCATGCTCAGTTCCCAAACACGCATTTAGTCGTCGCTGGACCTGATAACATTAATTTCCTTCCGACTGCACAATCTTACTTTGAACAAGCTGGAGTGCTAGAAGCTGTTACCTTTACAGGAATGCTCACTGGAACGCTGAAATACGCGGCACTCGCAGCCGTTGATCTATATGTTGCTCCTTCCTACTCCGAAGGGTTTAGTCTATCAGTGCTGGAAGGAATGGCATCGGGCTTGCCTTGTGTGTTTACAACGGGGTGCAACTTTCCAGAAGCCGCGATCGCACAAGTCGCCGAAGTCGTCGAGATTGATGCGGACGCGATCGCACAAGCGATGAAAACGTTACTGTCTGACTCAGAAGCTAGACAGCAAATGGGAAAACGGGCGCAGTACTTCATTTTCAATCACTACACTTGGCAATCGATCTCAGAGCAATTAATCGAAATCTATTGCAAAATTTCCGGTCAGTCCTTCGTGCCGGAATAAGACAACTATGCTTTGGTGCGCTACTGCTTATTCTTCTATCCTTGTAAGCCTATGCTGGTCTTTATCATTCCATTGAGAAGTGTTCGATCCGCAAAGTCTTGGGAAACGGTATCGAAGTTGTTAGAACGCACACTTCGATCGATTTGTAACCAAACTTCTTCTGATTTTCGGGTTGTTGTCGTCTGTCATGAACGTCCCGTTCTACAAGGTCACTATCCTCAAGTTGAATATATAGAAGTTGATTTTCAAGCCCCAACTCAAGCAAGTTCTATCAATGAGAGACGAATTGATAAAAACCGCAAACTTTGGATAGGAATTCACCATGCGGCGAAATTCAAAGGCGCGTATCTCATGCCGATGGATTCTGATGATTGTATTAGCAAGAATTTAGTTGCATTTGTTACTCAACATTCTGAAACCAATGGTTGGTATTTTAGCCAAGGCTATCAATATCAGGAAGGAAGCGCTTTAATCCGATATCGAAAAAAATACTTTGAGCAGTATTGTGGTAGCTGTAATATTATCCAAGCCGAAATCTTGCTAGATCACATTAAAGAAATTCAATTTGCAGATATTACTCCAGAATTTCTATTGCACACACAGCTACCGTATGTTTTGGAAAAATCTTTGAACGCGCTTCCTTTTCCGGGTGCCGTTTACATTACTGACAATTCAGAAAACACGCTTAATCAAATTGGAATTATCAGCCATCAATTTGCTGGTAAAAATCCTTTGAAGTTAGTTCAATTCTATGCTTTGAGATTGATTAAGCCTTTGATTTCCCAAAGATTAGCACCTACGATTCGAGATGAATTCGGGCTTTACACGATCGAGAAATCAAAAAGCAATTAAGCTTTAGTGAATAAATGAAACGTAAGTTCGATGAGCGCAATTCTGCCAGGATCGCATTAATTCAAAGAATTCTATTCTGCTTGAATTCATACAGGCGAAGTAATGAAATTCATCCAATCTGTGCAAGATACAATTAGTTTGATTACGCGAGAGAAAAGGCTCCCTGCAACGCTCTCAGAGAATCTTGTAGTGCAAGGATTTAGCTATCTAAAACAGCAATACCAAAACTCTGTTAAACCCTTGAATCCTGAAGACTTCATATTAGTTGATGTCTCAAATCTTGCACATCGTTATCTTTATCAAGTTCTCTATATTTTCAGCTTGTCTTACCCACAGGTTATTTTCATTTGGGAATTTAACCAACAAAATTACATCAAACTCGGACATGAGGGACGACGGATATTTACAATCAAAAATCTTAAAATTGTTTCAGATGCTTCCACGCTTCCAAAACCAAGCGCGATCGCAAGCTCGAAAAAAAGCGTTATCGACCAATTTAATGGAATTCCAACCCAAATTTTAATCGAAACAAATGTCTCGCAGTCAAGTCATGGTCTTAGTGATGAAGCTTTTATGCTGCCCTACAGCGTTCATCCTGCCCTGCTACAGGGCAGATTTATCGAGGAAATCCAACAACTGCGTCAACAACAGCGCTTTATCTCTATCCTCTTTTCAGGCAATACAAAACCCCATGCTCAATTCCGCTATTTTATCGAGCAATATTATCAGGTTCCCTCACGCGATCGCACTGTAGAATATTTAGCCCGCACCCAGCGAAATACGATTGAAATTAGCACTCCAAAGCAACGCGATCAAATTATTACAAACCCCGCTCAGTACCAGAACAATTCAGTTGTACTTTGTACGTGCAAAGGATTAGCAGAAAACTGGTTAAAAGAATTAGCGACTGCAAAGTTTTTCTTAGCTTTACCAGGGTTGTATATGCTGATGTGTCACAACGCGATCGAAGCAATGTCAGTCGGTTGTATTCCAATTCTGTGCTACGAAAATTGGTTCTCACCTGCGTTAGTTCATAGAAAAAACTGCTTAACCTACCGCTGCATTGAGGAACTACCCGAATTAATCGAATCCGTTGCTCAAATGAGCGAGGCAGAAATCTCAGGAATGCGAACGGCGGTGATCGAGTATTTTGATCGCTATCTTGCACCACAATCGATCGCTAATTTCATAAAAGCCCATCCAGGCAGGCTGAATTTATATGTGAACAATGAAGAAACAAAAGTACTACAGCAATTAACGCCAGATTCCATTCTCTACCAAGGTGGAATGCTGAATCAGATCTGGAGCCAGTCAGGTTTCAAGAAGGCTTAGTTTTACTGGTTCAACTTGTTTAATCAGGAGCAGGTTCTATGGAAGTTACCCCACTCATTTTGACTTATAACGAAGCTGCTAACATTGGGCGATCGCTCCAGCAATTGACCTGGGCAAAGCGGATTGTCGTGGTGGATAGTGGCAGTACCGATGCAACTCTAGAAATTCTCCATACTTACCCACAAGTCGAGGTGTTTACCCGATCGTTTGATACCCACGCGAATCAATGGAACTATGGCTTAGATAAAGTGGACTCAGAATGGGTACTATCGCTCGATGCCGATTATGTCCTGACTCCAGAATTGATTGATGAAATTCGATCGCTGCCTGCAACAGTTGCGATCAATGGATTTTCGATTCGATTTAAGTACTGTGTTTTTGGTAAGCCTCTGCGAGGAACTTTGCTGCCGCCTCGTCTTGCCTTATTTCGACGGGAGAAAGCAAACTATTTCGATGATGGTCATACCCAACAGATTGAAATTAATGGCTTAACTAGCAATTTGAAGCAATCAATTCTCCACGACGATCGTAAACCGCTGTCTCGCTGGCTCTGGGCACAGGATCGCTACATGGTACTAGAGGTAAAAAAACTGCTTGCGACTCCAGAGAATGAATTGAGTTTGGGCGATCGTATTCGCAAAACCAAAATTCTCGCGCCATTTGTGATTTTGTTCTACTGCTTGATTCTCAAAGGCGGCATTCTCGACGGCTGGGCAGGTTGGTACTACACGTTTCAGCGCGTTTTAGCTGAAATCTTGTTATCAATTCATTTGATTCAAGCGGAGAAAGGTTAACAAAACAACGGAAACAGGTAAACTAAGCTCAAGGGTTCTACCAATGATCAGGGTTTACTGTGTTTATTCGTTCTCGTCTGCTTCGGTGCATTGCCTCCGCTGCTGTTTTGCTTGGGGTGGGATATATTCCCGCTCGACTCGCGATCGCCAGACAACAAGCGCCCGCTCCCGAAATAATTCTGATTTTAGGCGGCAGTTCAGATCGCGAAGAATACACCGTCCAACTCGCCCAACGCTATCCGTCGCTCAAAATTTGGGTGTCCACTGGCTCTCCTGATGCCGAGCGTATTTTTCAAAACGCTAAAATTCCTCGTTCTCGTCTTTATTTCGATCAACGAGCCACGGATACCGTAACAAATTTTACGACCGTCGTTTCAGAGTTTCAGCGGCGCGGTGTTCAGCACGTTTATGTGGTGACTTCTGACTATCACATGCCCCGCGCTGAAGCGATCGCTACCGTGGTCTTCGGAAGTCAGGGCATTACTTTTACTCCGATTGAAGTGAATGGAGAGCATCGCCAAGAATCAAAGCTGAGAATTTTTAGAGATGTCGGACGATCGATGGTCTGGTTGATGACTGGAAAAACAGGGGCTAGTTTTCGATATCGATCGTGGTTCAAGTAAGCTCACTGAGATCTTGCGCCATTCTCAAGAAGACGATTTCTGAATGTTTCGTTTACCGCTCCATTAGCCCCGCAATCTGGCTCTCAGTCCTCTTCAGAGGACTTCCCTCTATTAGCCTGGAGATTGATCTCCGGGTGGAGCGGTGGACTGAACGAAAGACTTGAAAATCCGCTGATTGAGAATAGTGCAAGATCTCAGTGAACCCCGATCGTGGAAGCGAGTCCCATACATGATGCAGCTTAAAGTCATGTCTGATGCAACTCACGCTAACTCTCTATCCGCACAGGTTTACCGAATTCAGAATGCCAAAGCTCGTCGAATTTTGCTGTCTCTACTTGGAGTTTCTGCCTTAGTGCAAATGTCTCCGCATCTCGGACAGTTAAACCAGGGTGCTGTTCTGTGTGTCATTGCCACAGCCGCATAAAGCTCAAATCCTACTATAAGCGAAGACCATTTTGAGCAGCGCTGTTTCATTGAACCTGCCTGAAAACACTCAGCATATTTTTATTCTCGATTCTGCAACTTAACTGATTCAAAGCGATTTTTTAGCATAGAGGAATTTCCCAATGTCTAATCTTTGGAATCGCAGACAGTTTCTCACATTGCTAGGGGGAACTGCGCTGTTACCGAGTGCTTGTCAGCGAGTAGAGTCTCGTCCTAATCAACGCGCAAGTGCCTTTACAATTTTCGATGCGTTAATCTATCCTGAAAAACCGAATATTGGACTGACTCCAATTCAGGTGGACGGTCGTGGTTTTTGGAAAAATGGCGATCGTTCCACCCCCGATCGAGAAGCTTGTCAAAATACGGCTCGTGCGGCTGTTGGTAAGTTCTCGCATTTTGTCATTGACATTGAGCATTGGAAAGTTGGGCGATGGTCTGCTCCTGATGCAGAAATTACCGCAAACATTAAGAAGCTAGTTCAAGTGATCGAATGGATGCGTGAAGCTGCACCATCCCTGAAATACAGTCTTTACAGCATTCCACCGATGCGAGACTATTGGACACCTGTGCGAAATCATCCGGCGGGCATGGCTGGCTGGCGAAAAGTGAATCAGTTCCTAAAACCGATCGCAGATGCCGCTGATTTTATTACTCCCTCGCTCTATACCTTTTATGAGGAGATTCCCGGATGGGTGAAGTATGCGAATGCAAATATTGAAGAAGCCCAGCAGTTTGGTAAGCCTGTCTATCCGTTCCTGTGGTGTCGCTATCACACCAGTAATCGTCAACGCAAGAATCAATTCATCGAAGGCGACTACTGGCGAACGCAGCTACAAACGGTTCGCGATCGCGGTGCAAATGGCGTGGTTCTGTGGGATTGGTTTGGGCATGACAATCCTAGAACCCATGTGTTAGATGCTCAACAAGCTTGGTGGCAAGAAACTGTCAAATTCAAAGCAACGCTCTGAGAAAGAACTGTGACCTTCATTCATCTGGACCAATACACCATTAAAGACTACTCTCCCGGTGCGCCGATTTGGAAACAATTGCTCTGGTTTTTTATTGGGGATTTCCTAGTAAGAAGCCGTTTGCTGCCGATTTCCAGTCTCAAGGTCGCAATACTTCGGATGTTCGGAGCCTCGATCGGGCAAGGGGTTCGGATTAAACCTGGAGTCCGCGTGAAGTTTCCCTGGCGATTGTCGATCGGGAATCACTGCTGGATTGGGGAAAATGTCTGGATTGATAACCTTGCTCCGATCGTGCTCGAAGACCATATCTGTGTGTCGCAATCGGTCTATTTCTGTACCGGAAATCATGATTGGACTGCACCGACATTTGATTTGCGAGTCGCTCCAATTACGGTGAGATCGGGGAGTTGGTTAGCGGCTCGATCGACGATCGCTCCTGGTATTGAAATCGGAGAGGGAGCCGTTCTGAGCTTGGGAAGTGTTGCTGTTCGGGATCTCGATCCTTGGACAATCTATGCTGGCAATCCTGCGGTTGCGGTTAAATCTCGTGTGATCAAATCTATTGAACTGTTAAACGCATGAAAGTTTCTATCATTACTGTGACCTACAATGCAGGCGCAACCATTCGAGATACGATCGAGTCGGTGCTGTCTCAAGACTATCCGGACATTGAACATATCATCATTGATGGCGCATCGAAGGATGATACGGCTGAAATTGTTCGATCGTATGGAGATCGAATTGCCCAGTTTGTCTCAGAACCCGATCGCGGAATGTATGACGGCATGAATAAAGGCATCAAACTCGCGACAGGTGACGTAATTGCGATTTTGAATGCAGATGATTTTTATATTGATTCGTCTGTGATTTCAACGATCGTAGAACAGTTTGAGCAGCATCAAGTCGATTCGGTGTTTGCCGACTTAGTGTATGTGAAGCATGACGATCCAGAGAAAATTGTGCGCTATTACAGTTCAGCGAGTTTCCATCCCGGAAAGTTCGCGTATGGCTGGATGCCTGCTCATCCGACCTTTGTAGTGAAGCGATCGGCATTTGAGAACTATGGTTATTTCAAAACCGATTACAAAATTGCAGCAGACTATGAACTATTAATCCGCTTCTTAGCCATTCACAAACTAAGTTATCACTACATTCCGCAAGTACTCGTCAAGATGCGAACGGGTGGCGCGAGTACTGCCAATCTATCGAGCAATTGGATTCTCAATCGTGAGATTGTTCGAGGATGCTTGGAAAATGGCATTCAAACGAACATGACCAAAGTGCTATCGAAGTATTTTGTCAAAGTCTTTCAACTCGTGGCGCGTCCTGCATGAACTATCTCATTACTGGTGCAACTGGCTTTGTCGGTTCGGCTCTTTGCCAGCATTTAGAAGAATCAGAACATACAGTTTATGGAGTCGTTCGTCGTTCTGATGCTGTGTTACCGGGTTCGACTAAACCGATCTTAGTTTCGTCTCTTGCTGATCTCTACAATCATCCAATTTTGTCCGAAATCGATGTAGTGATTCACTTAGCTGCACGAGTCCATCAGATGAAGGATAAGAGCGCTGATCCACTAAGTGAATTTCGATCGATCAACACAGAAGTCACTCAAAATTTAGCGATCGCGGCTCAAGCCGCAGGGGTAAAACGCTTTGTCTACCTCAGTTCCATCAAAGTCAATGGCGACGGACAAGCCACACCCTACACCGAACACAGTGAACCAAAACCAAATGATCCTTACGGCATCAGCAAATGGGAAGCGGAATGTGCCTTACGAGAGATCGAAGGTTTAGAAGTCGTGATTTTACGCCCGCCGCTGGTTTATGGTGCAGAAGTGCGGGCGAACTTTTTCAATTTAATGAAGCTCGTTAACAAAGGAATTCCGCTGCCGCTTGGAGCCGTTAACAATCGACGCAGCTTAGTGTATGTCGGCAACTTAGTAGATGCGATCGCTCGATGTGCCACACATCCGAATGCTGCTGGAGAGACTTTTCTCATCAGTGATAACGCCGATCTTTCGACTGCGGAACTCGTGAAAAATATCGCGAAATCTCTGAATAAACCTGTCCGGTTACTGCCAATTTCTCCCGTATTACTGACTATGCTCGCCCGGATCTTGGGTAAAACGGCGACTGTCGATCGACTATTCGGTTCATTGGCGATCGATAGTTCTAAGATTCGCCAAACACTCAGTTGGCATCCCCCGTTTACCCTTGCTCAAGGTCTGGATCACACTGCGAGATGGTTCCAAGACGCTCATTGACTTGTTGAAGTAACCGTACTTTTGGAGGTTCTGTCCTCAACGGCTAGAGATAAATTTCAGTTTCTTTCACCTCTGCCCTCACTGGCTAGAGATAAGTCTTGACTTCTTTCATCTATGAATATCTCCCTCAGTTTTCTACTAGCAAGTGGTTCTCTGAGTTTTCTGCTGGTTGCCTCGATCAAGCAGTATCTCAGTCGCTTCCTGTTGGACATTCCGAACGATCGTAGTTCTCATACACAGCCGACTCCGCGTGGTGGAGGTCTCGGTTTTGTAATTGCGTTTGCGCTCACCAGTGTTGCGTTTGCGCTCTTAGATTTTCAATCTGTCGGCTCTCGTGATGTTCTCTCGGTTTGGGCTGCGTTGATTCCGTTAGTGATTGTTGGCATTTTTGACGATCGGGGTGATGTCCCTGCTCGCATTCGCTATTTAGTGCAACTCAGTGCAGCGGGGATTGCGATCGCGATTTATGGTGCGTTTCCTCAACCTTGGTTTACTCAGTTTGGGAGTGCGGGAATTGCGATCGCGATTGTGCTCACTGCGATCGGGATGACAGCGCTGATCAATTTCTACAATTTCATGGATGGACTCGATGGCTTAGTCGCTGGCGTGTCTGCGGTACAACTGACTTACTTAGCCATTGAAATCAACCAGCCGATTCTTCTATTGCTAGTGGTTGCACTGCTCGGATTCCTTTGTTGGAATTGGTCGCCTGCAAAGATTTTTATGGGCGATGTGGGTAGCACCGTTTTGGGAGCGATGATTGCGATCGCGCTTCTACATCAGGAGAACACCGTTCAAGCTTGGTCATCGTTAGCCATTACTTTACCTCTGATTGCAGATGCGATTTACACGTTAGTTCGTCGTCTGATTCGCAAAGAGAATATCTTTAAGCCGCATCGGACGCATCTCTATCAACGCCTGCAACAGTCTGGATGGAGTCATGGTCAAGTCGCGACCGCTTACATTCTCGTGACGGTTGGAATTGCGCTGAATTTGCACTTCTTTGAAGCGACTGGCGCGGTTTTGAGCGTTGTCGAAGTGATTTGTGCGATCGCGCTTGGAGAACGCTATCTCAGCCATCAACAAGGGATGAAAATGCGAACTAAGATTTATGCCTCAGTTCGTAACTTAATCACAGGATTACGAGCAGGCTAATCCGGTTGTGCCCCTGAATTCTTGAAAATTTGGGGGACTTTTGCAATTCTCTGTGCCACTGTCTTTCTGAGTGGGAATACTGAGAACTATCGATCGCAACCGGACAGAAGGGAGCATGTGGCGCGAACTCAACAACGCAGTGCTAAACATTAAAACATACGCCGATCTCAGTCCTGATCTGAGTGTGCGTCGTCAGATTCATCAAGGTTGGCGATCGCGTCCTGAACGCAGTCCGGATGATTGGTATCGCTCTTTCTGGCAACCGATATCTGTGTCTCACGATCTCTCGACTTTCGTGTATCAGCAAATGGAATCTTATTCAGGATTGCCGTTTGCCAAAGTTACTCCAATGGATCGGTTAACCGAGGATCTACAGCTTCCTTTAGTCTGTTGGTTTGATTGGGAATGGGACTTGTGTGAAGATTTTCACGATCGCTTTGGAGTCGAAATTCGCGATCGATTAGATATGAGTATGCTGCATACGGTTCGAGATCTTGTTATATTTCTCAATCAGCAACTCTAATCGGTCACGCTGATGTCTGCATATCCCAGAGATATGGTGGGTTACGGACAAAACCCGCCTCACCCGCAATGGAAAGATCAAGCCAGAATCGCAGTTCAGTTTGTCATCAACTACGAAGAAGGTGGCGAAAATTGTATTTTGCATGGTGATCCCGCTTCGGAGGCTTTTCTATCCGAAATTCCTGGAGCCGCGCCGTTTGTCGGATTGCGCCACATGAATATGGAATCTTGCTACGAATATGGGAGTCGAGCAGGATTTTGGCGCTTGCATCGGATGTTTACCTCACGCGAGATTCCGGTGACGGTTTACGGGGTGGCGATGGCGCTAGAGCGAAATCCGGATGTCGTAGCAGCAATGAAAGCGGCGGATTGGGAAATTGCCAGTCATGGATATCGCTGGATCGACTATAAAGATTTTTCCGAGGAAGCCGAGCGCGAACATTTGAAATTGGCGATCGACATTCATACCCGCATCACTGGAAGTCGCCCCTTGGGCTGGTACACCGGGCGGAACAGTCCCCACACTCAAAAGCTCGTGATCGAAGAAGGGGGATTTCTCTACGATTCAGACAGCTATGCCGATGATCTTCCGTATTGGGTAAACGGGAATGGCAAGCCGCATTTGGTGATTCCGTACACTTTGGATAACAACGATATGCGGTTCTCCACCAGCCAAGGATTTAACTCTGGTGATCAATTTTTTGCTTATTTACAAGATGCGTTTGATGTCTTGTATGAAGAAGGTGAAACGGCTCCGAAAATGATGAGCATCGGATTGCATTGTCGCTTAGTCGGAAGACCGGGAAGAGCAGCTTCACTGGCGCGATTTTTGGATTATGTGCAGGGACACGATCGGGTTTGGCTCTGTCGTCGGATTGATATCGCCCGTCATTGGCACGAACATCACAAGCCGATCGAATAGCGCGATCGTAGAATGTCTTAATACAAGAATTCCGAAGTAGCAGATTTTTGATTTGTAGTCGTGCGATGACCGAGTTAATAAGTCATCGAGGACAAGCTCATGGAGTTCCTGTTCGCATTGATCATGGTAAGTAGCGGTCTGTGGTGCTTCGTTGCGCGGGATGAGGCGTGGAAAGCCCAAGAGTTAAGGAATCGAAGAGAGGGACAAGTCTCCGAGCGGACAGAGGAATGGGAAATGGCTCAAATGGTTAGAGGGGTCGCCCAGATCGGTGTTGGACTTATTTTCGCTGGAGGGGGAATCGGGGTGCGCTATCAGGAAAATACTCGACCCGTTGTTCCCAAAATTTGCGCTTCAATCGTAAGGATCACTGTTGTTGATAACGATAAGCGTGGCATTGTGCGTGACATTGAAACGGGATGCAGTGCTGCACGTCGGAAAGATTACCGAAGTGCGCTGTCTAACTTTCAAAGAGCGGACGCTAGCATCCGTTCGACTCCGCCGGCAGACTCTAGTGCAGATCGGCGAAAATAAAGCAGCAGCTTATTGGAGCTTCGGCTCAAAGCCCTGAAACTTCCAGTTGAACGGCTTTGCCATCGTGCAATTGAAGTACTGAATGAAGGCTTGAATCTGCTGCT
>NZ_JBNXVP010000036.1:0-72824 GCF_050565645.1 Leptolyngbya sp. AN10 | reverse complement strand
GCGGTTTCTCAAGCAACCCAGAAAAAGTAAATCGAAGACCCCACCGAGAGTAAGAGACCCAAAACACCCACATGTTTCAACGGCAAAACTTTTATCCAACGACTAATTAACACCTAGACAGGCATCGTACTTAGGGTGAGTTATGTAGTAATCCATAGCAGCGAAATAAATATTCTGTTGAAGTGGTAGATAGAAGCTCCGTTCTCCTCAATCTGCCACTCAACAGAAACGTTATCTTTACGGTTGCAACATTACAGGTGCATTCTGATTGCCATTCATCACAATCACTTTAGAATTCTGAGATTTTGCTAAGTCTTGCATGGCTTCAATTTGCTTGAATCGCAGAGTTTGATCCGTCAGTCCTTGCGCCAGAATCTTCTGGGCATCTGAATTTCCTTGAGCTTCGATGCGTTTACGATCGGCTTCTTGTCGTTCTTTCTCAAGCACAAATTTCATCCGCTGGCTTTCTTGTTCAGCTTTGAGCCGTTCTTGCACCGATTGTTCGATGCTGTCAGGGAGTTTGACACTACGCAGAGGCGTTTCTTCGATGATGATGCCGCGATCGTTTAATGTTCGATTTAGATCGGCTCGAAGCTGTTGAGCCAGTTTTTCTCGATCGCTGGTGTAAATCGTATTAAATTGATAAGTCGAAGTTGCCGCACGAATCATCGATCGGATTTGCGGCACTAAAATCACTTCTTCATAGTTCGTCCCAATGCTCTGATAAAGCCCTTTCGCTTTGCTTGGATCAATGCGATAGAGAACACTCACATCAACCGTGAGCATCAAACCGTCTCTGGTCGGCGTTTCCAGTGTTTCCTTGACTTCTCGGAGTTGAGTCGAAAACGTAGTCATTCGCGCCATCGGATTTTTCAGGTGAATTCCAGGAATCAGCGGTTGATCAGCCACTTGACCATAGAGATCAACAATGCCAATTTCTCCAGTTTGAATCACAGTGATCGAGCGGAATAGAGTAATCAGACCACCGAATCCGAGTAGGGCAACTGCAACGACTGTCGGAATCATCGATCGACGATTCAAGGATGTTTGCATAAAATTTGTCCTTGTTGAGTTGGATACATTAGCGTATCTAGCAAATCCTTACACTCCTCTTATGCAGCCACTACAACAACAAGCAAATCCGTTCCTGAAAATGTCTTAACTCATTTCTGGAGCCAGCGGACGACGCTTTGATGCTTTTTCCCGTGGAGTAGCTTTACTAAATAGCTTTCCAACCTCTTTTAGGTCAACATTGCCACCGCTGATGATCACGCCAACTTTGGCATCGGGAAAAGAAACAATCCCTTCTAGTAATGCGGTTGCTGCTAGAACTCCGGTCGGTTCAACAACAAGTTTGAGCCGTTCCCAAACAAAGAACAATGTTCGTAAGATTGCAGCTTCAGACACTGTGACCATCTCATCAACATGTTCGAGAATTAATGGGAAAGTTAAAGTTCCGAGCGATCGAGTTCTTGCACCATCTGCGATCGTATTCGGGTTCTCTACAGTTTGCAGTGTTTTGCTGTAGAACGATCGGGTCGCATCATCGCCGCGTTTGGGTTCGACTCCGATAATCTGACAGTTCGGAGCGAGAGTGTTCGCTGCGATCGCACATCCCGATAACAATCCACCACCGCCACAGCAAACTAAGAGAACATCTAAATCACCCACTTCCTCGATCAGTTCTTTTGCTGTAGTTCCTTGACCTGCAATCACAGGAGCAAAATCGAATGGTGGAATTAAAGTTAAACCTCGATCGACTGCGATCTTTTGCGTGACTTCTTCCCGTTGTTCAAAGGCACGATTGTAAAAGATAACCTCTGCTTCGTAACTCTCTGTAGCAGCTTTTTTCACTGATGGCGCATCGTTTGGCATCACGATGGTGACAGGCACATCGAGCAATTGACCTGCTAACGCTAACGCTTGCCCATGATTACCAGATGAATAAGCGATGATTCCTCGTTTGCGCTGTTCATCACTCAATTGAGACATTGCATTGTAAGCCCCTCGGAACTTAAACGACCCCGATCGCTGAAAGTTCTCGCACTTGAAAAACACTTGAGCGCCCGTTTTTTGATTCACCGTATTCGAGGTGATCACAGGCGTTCTATGTGCGACACCAGAGAGACGATCGGCAGCCGCTAAGATATCCGAGTAGGTCACAGACATTTATTTGTTATAGAAAAAGGCGATTTCTTTCTCTTTGAGTGGAGCGAATCCTGCTGCTTCAAGCTGTTGATTCAGTTCATCTTGAGGAATGTGTTTTGCACCGATTCGGACAATTCGCGATCGCATCGTGTTCGAGACTCCGCTGCGTTGCCGTCCAGCTTCAAGTGCCATCACTTTGGTATAGAGATCTAATTTCTCAGCGGGAATCGGAGATCCATCAAAATCGATTCCTTTCGCGATCGCGACATCGATCGCATCTGCCCCAGTCGTATTCTCAGTACTCATGTATGTCACCGTAACTCGTTTGTTAGGCATCTTATCAGGTGATCTGATTGGGATCGATGCCTTGCGATCGTAAATAGTTTTCCAATCGCTCTTTGGCTTGGCGTTCCTGTTCTGCCCGTTGGCGTTCCTGTTCTGCCCGTTGGCGTTCCTGTTCTGCCCGTTGGCGTTCCTGTTCTGCCCGTTGGCGTTCTGCTACTTCAGGGAAAGGGATTAGGTCTCCCTCGGCGGTGAACCAGCGTAATTGTCGATCGTAGATTCCCAGTTCTAAGCCCAATTGTTCGCTCGGTAATCTGCCGCCTTCGGTTGGCTCGATCGCGACATACGTTCCGCCAATTAATTGAAATCCGGCAAATTCCATCGTTTCTGGGTGAAACCAGTAATATTCTGGAACCCGCCACACATTTTGATAGAGATCCTTCTTCTCGCCGCGATCGACCGATGCTGTCGAATCCGAAAGTAACTCGATGATGATGTTGGGATATTTTCCGCCTTCTTCCCAGATTGCCCAACTGCGTCGATCGCGCTTCTCCGCTTCTAAAACGACAAACACATCGGGTCCGCGAAAGTCCTTGTTTTTGAACTGCTGCTCGTTGTAGTAAACCGTGAGATTTCCAGAAATATAGAAATCGTTGCGATCGCTCCACCAATATTTGAGCAATCGAATCAGCAGGTCAATTTGTTCGCGGTGAAAATCGGTTTCCAAGGGAGGCTCATCACTGTAGAGATTGGTCGGCGGAAATTTAACGCCTTCTGGCGAGATCAATTCTGTAGTCTCAACGTAAAGAGGCTCAGACGTTTCCGATTGGGGAGGAGTCGCATCTAAACGAACCATAATCGTAGGCTCTAGTAACGCTGTTCTTATAATAAAGGCTGCGTCAAGACTCAAATCGAAAACTTTTCAGGAATGAATGGGGGGAATTACCGGGATCTACTAGAATGACTATCTGTGGAAAACTCCGATACTGAAGTTTCCGCGTCTACTCACTCTCCCCGCCCGTCGTTATGCCCAAGGTTCTTGTTTCTGATCCGATCGACCAAGTTGGAATTGATATTTTGTCGCAAGTCGCTCAAGTGGATGTCAAAACTGATCTCACGAAAGAGCAGCTTGTCGAAATCATTCCGGAGTATGATGCCATCATGATTCGTTCTGGAACCCGCGTCACTGCTGAAGTGATCGAAGCGGGACGCAATCTGAAAATTGTTGGGCGGGCTGGCGTTGGAGTGGATAACGTCGATGTGCCTGCTGCAACTCGAAAAGGAATTATTGTTGTCAACTCGCCTGAAGGAAATACGATCGCTGCTGCGGAACACACGTTGGCGATGATGTTGTCCTTGTCGCGCTACATTCCTGAAGCGAATGAGAAGCTGAAACAAGGAAAATGGGATCGTAAAAGCTATACCGGAAATGAGGTTTATAACAAAACTTTAGGGGTAGTTGGCTTAGGTAAGATTGGAGCGCACGTTGCAACGGTCGCGAGAGCAATGGGCATGAAGTTGCTTGCGTATGATCCGTTTATCTCGGTGGAACGGGCGGAACAATTGGGCTGTAGCTTGGTTGAATTGGATGTCTTGTTCCAATCGGCGGACTATATTACTCTGCACATTCCCAAGACTCCGGAGACTGCGAATCTGATCAATTCAGAGTCGATCGCGAAAATGAAACCGAACGTTCGCATTATTAACTGTGCGCGGGGCGGGATCATTGATGAGAATGCGATCGCAGAAGCACTCAAAGCTGGAAAGATTGCGGGAGCCGCATTAGATGTATTTTCGTCTGAACCTTTAGGAGAATCACCGCTCACAGCGTTAGGAAAAGAGATTGTTCTGACTCCACACTTAGGAGCCTCGACCGAAGAAGCTCAGGTGAATGTCGCGATCGATGTCGCAGAACAAATTCGGGATGTGTTGCTCGGTGAACCTGCTCGATCGGCAGTGAACATTCCAGGCTTGCGTCCTGATGTGATGGAGCAACTGAAACCATACTTACAGTTAGCAGAAACGCTCGGAAAGATGGTTGGACAGTTAGCAGGTGGACGAATTGAATCGCTGAACATTGGACTACGCGGCGATTTGGCGACGAATCAAAGTCAACCGATCGTGATTGCAGCGTTAAAAGGATTGTTATCGCCTGCACTTCAAGAGCGGGTGAACTATGTCAACGCCAGCATCGAAGCAAAAGAGCGTGGGATTCGCGTGATCGAAACTCGTGATGCCTCGATCAAAGACTATGCTGGATCACTGCACTTATCTGCGAAAGGAACACTCGGAGAACATTCGGTGACAGGTGCATTGCTTGGAGATGACGAAATTCGGATTACGAGCATCAATGAATTTCCGGTCAACGTTCCACCAAATCGGTATATGTTGTTTACTCTGCACCGAGACACACCGGGAATCATTGGGCACATTGGTTCATTGCTCGGTGAATCGAACGTCAACATCGCAAGTATGCAAGTCGGACGAAAGATTGTTCGAGGCGATGCAGTGATGGTTCTGAGCATTGATGATCCACTGCCAGAGAACATTCTGACTCAGATTAAAGAAGTTTCTGGAATTCGAGACGCTTATACCGTCACTTTGTAAGATTCGCTGAGGGTGGAGTAGTCCTTCACCCTTTATTGCAACACTATGTCAAACAGTTGGTGGGAAATTCAGGTTTTCTGTGATGCGGCTCTTGAAGAGACAGCAATCTGGCGTTTCGAGAACTTTGGATGTCGAGGGGCTTCAAGTCAATCACAAGGTGTGTCTTGTGTTGTTTCTGGCTATTTACCACAACAGCAAGTACAGCTATTAGATTTATCTGCGTTTTCTTTGTTGCTCAGACAAGATGCACTCTGTATGAAGCTACCAGCCCCGATCGTACAATGGCGCATCATTGACGAGGAGGATTGGTCGAGCAGTTGGAAAACCTACTGGAAGCCGCAAGAAATTGGCGATCGCTTTCTGATCAATCCCGCGTGGTTGCCCGTACCGAAAACCGATCGGATCATCATGCAGCTTGAACCGGGTGTTGCGTTTGGAACTGGAGATCATGCGACGACGCAACTTTGCTTAGAAGCGTTGGAGATGCGATTGGGAGAAGAACCAGGGAAGGTGTCGATCGCTGATATCGGCTGCGGTTCCGGTATTCTCTCAGTCGGTGCATTACTCTTAGGTGCAAAGAAAGCATACGCAGTCGATACTGATCCATTAGCAGTTAAAGCAACTAAGGAGAACATTGAACTAAACCACATTGATCCAAACCGATTAACAGTGGATCAAGGCAGTGTTTCAGAACTGATTCAGTTAATCGATCAGCCTGTGGATGGGTTAGTTTGTAATATTCTGGCGGAAGTGATCATCGATTTGATTCCGCAGTGGACACCGCTTGTGAAATCAACCAGTTGGGGTGTCTTGAGCGGAATTTTACTAGAGCAAGCCAAACCCGTTGCAGACACGTTAGAAGCCAATGGCTGGATTGTGGCTGCACTTTGGAAACGGGGGGACTGGTGTTGTTTGAACGTTCGTCGATCGTAAATTTACGAAGTCGGTTGAGCGTTCGGTAACTTAAACTGCAATTCGTATATCACGAGACGAATCTGAGCCTCTGGAGCAAATCGATTTGGTTGGCTTGCATCTTTCTGAACATATTCGATCGCTTTCTCGTTCAGAAATTGATAGCCAGTGCTACTTAAAACGATAGGCTTTTGATCCGGTAACGGCTTACCATCCCTGCCAACCAGAATCCCGATCGATACCGGGCGCGGCGGATGTTCGTTGAAGTCACTAGGCGTAAACGTAAGCTGGGAATCGATTTCTTTCGGTTTTTCTCCAATCTCACTGAGTCGATCGTAAATCAAGTCAGGGTATTGTTTTTCTAGTTGTTGAGAAAGATTTTGCATGGTTTGAAGTCGTTCTTGCTCGGTTGTGCCTGCGGAATTGAAGCGCATCGCAGCAAGCATTTGAATATTGCGATCGAGCTGGGCTTGATCGATTCGAGGTTGGGGATCTGTCGTCGGAGCAGGTTGCGCTGCTGTGGTTGGAGCGGGTTGCGGTGTTCCGGAAGGTTGGGGGAGCGGTGCGGATGGAACCGTGCCACCAGGAGGAAACGGAGTTGTCTCGACATTCGCTGGATTTTGTGGGTTTAGATTCGGGAGCTGCGTCGTTGTGAATTCCGAAGGCGGTTTAGTTTGAGGCGGCTTTGGAGGATTGTTTTGTTGTTGCTGTTGCGGCTGTTGTCGAGCCGCAAGCCGACGAAGCAGATCATTAACCTCATTTTGAGACAAAGACCGACGCTGCGGCGGATTCGGAACCGGGATCGGAGTTAAATCAGGAATCGTGTAGAGCGGATTCGGAATTGGCGAAGTGCCTGTTCCAGCATTTGGAATTTGGATTCTGCTGCTAGGAGTGTTCGGAACGGGAGGGAGTCCTGCTTGCGATCGAGCAATCTGTGATCCCGGACTGCCTTGAGGCGGTTCGACCAGTCGGACGCGGCGCACTTCTGCTTCTGGGCGCGGTTCGTTTGAAGAGGTGAACGCGGGCAAAGTCGCAAAAACCAAGAGATGCGCCCCAAGTGACCCTAACATCGCCAGTGCAGCGGGTTGCTGGAGGGTATCGGGTAGAGTGCGGAAGAAAGTCGCGATCGAAGACATGGCTAAATCGGGAATGGGATAGTCGAAATCTGGTCTAATCAGTTATTCAGCATTTTAGGACACTGAACCGGAGATTGGATTTTGGTTTTGGAAATGGAAACGAGGGAGTGGGGAGTGGGGAGTGGGGTGTCCAGAATGCAAGCTTGAGCGACTAATTCTATTTCTCGATCCTACCCCCTACTCCCCACTCCCCACTCTGCTTTACAAACCTCAGAGAGAGTCACAATTGTTATTTTTTTGTCATTGTGGATAGGACAAATTTACTCTATACTTTTCCCACAGTTTTTGTTGGTACGGTCGAACGATGAAAAATTGATCGATCCGATTTCCGGAAAGATGGTGTAAAGTGGATCGCTAACTACATACAACGCTATATATAGCGTCGCTCATCTCTTAAATCCAACATAAGACGCTAGACAAAGGGAGTTTCGCATGGTTCAGGATATCACACGCCCGAAAGAGTCATTTGGCTCTGATTTGCCAGAATTTGATGCCAATAACAGTCAATTTCCGGCTTCCGCTCCTGCCGCTAATCCAGTTTTTTACCGAACCTATAGCCGCAAGTTGAGCGAAACCCGTCGCGAGTCTTGGGCACAGGTGAGTCAGCGAACAATCCAAGGACTCGCTGACCTTGGGAATTTTACCCCAGAAGAGCAGGAATTAATTGAATTAATGCAGCGATCGATGCGCTGTTTGCCGTCGGGTCGCTGGCTCTGGGTCGGGGGCACGACTTGGATCAATAAGCCTGAGAATTTCTCTGGATCATACAACTGCACCAGCACGAATCTTGTAGACTGGCGAGCCTTTGGTCTGATGATGGATTTGGCGATGATGGGCAGCGGTACAGGAGCCGTCCTAGAGCCGAAATATACGAATCAGCTTCCTGCAATTCGCAATCGGTTGAATGTGAAAATCACGAGAGAAATTGGCGAAGTAGCTGATTTCTTGAGAGAAGATAGAACAGCGGTTGCAATTGATGGAAACGAGGTCACGATTCATGTTGGTGATAGTCGCCAAGGCTGGGTGAAATCGTATCAAACCTTGTTAGAGCTATCGAGTGACGATCGCTTTACAGGTGATGTGGAAGTGTCGATCGATCTGGGTTCGGTGCGTCCTGCGGGTGAAAGATTAAAAGGATTTGGTGGTGTTGCGAATCCGGTCAAACTGCCTGAACTGTATGCTCGGTGTGCGAAAGTTCTAAATCGTGCAGTGGGACGGAAACTATCCTCGATCGAATGCTGCTTATTGATTGATGAAGCTGCTGCTTGTGTCGTTGCCGGAAACATTCGGCGCAGTGCGGGGATGCGTCAAGGAAGCAGCGAAGACGCTGAATTTGCTGGTGCAAAGGACAATCTCTGGCAGCAAGATGATCAAGGCAACTGGCGGATTGATCCCGATCGCGATGTGTTACGGATGGCGAATCATACTCGCGTTTATCACCACAAACCGACGCTGCAAGAATCGATCGATGCCGTTCGCAAGCAGTTCTATTCGGGTGAAGGCGCGATTCAGTATGCTCCGGAGGCAATTGCTCGATCGAATGCTGATATCTTGACGACTCCAGAACTCAAAGCTGAATTTATCCAAGCCTACGAAGCAGGTAACGGGAAGCAATGGATACAAGAAAGATATCCAACAATGCCGATCGCAGAGCTTGAACACCGCTTAGAACGGTACGGATTGAACCCGTGCGGAGAAATTCTTGGTATTAATTTCCACTGCAACTTATCAGAGGTTCACCTAAATCAAATCGACCCTCTAGATTTTGAAGCTCAAGAGCAAGCTTTTACTGCTGGTGCGCTCTCGGTTGCAGCATTGTTGAACCATAAGTTTCAAGAGCCTCGCTACCAATATTCGCGTGAAGTTGATCCGATCGTGGGTGTGTCCTTCACTGGATTGTTTGATTTCTTTGTCCATGCGTTTGGCACAGAATGGTTGCGCTGGTGGGAAGCAGGTAGACCTGATACTTTGACCGGAATGCAGTTCAAAGAGCGCGAGAAAGAATATCTATCGCGTTGGAAAGAGATTGTGCATCGAGTTGTGGGTGAATACTGCGATCGACACAATATCCGTCGTCCAAATCGCTGTACAACAGTTCAACCTGCTGGAACAAAATCGCTGTTAACGGGTGCAAGTTCTGGATGGCATCCTCCGAAAGCTCAACGATTCATTCGTCGAATTACTTTCCGTAAGAATGATCCGGTTGCAATGGCTTGCCTGGATTATGGTTACAGCATTGTTCCGTCACAGTCTGACAAAGATGAAAACGGCAATCTGTTGAATGATCCGTTTGATCCACGGTGTACAGAATGGCTGGTTGAAATTCCGGTCGAAGTACCTTGGGCGAACATTCCGGGAGCCGATCAGATCGAGATTGAGAAGTTCTCGGCTTTGGCACAGATGGATTTCTATCTGCAAGTCCAGAAGTACTACACCGCGCACAATACCAGTGCAACGATCGAGCTTCGTGAAGATGAGATCGAAGCTTTGGCAACTCGAATTCATCAAGCGATCGAGAACAATGAAGGCTACATTAGTGCAGCATTGTTAGCGCGATTCGATGCACCGTTCCCTAGATTGCCGTTTGAAAAGATTGATAAGGCAACCTTCGATCGTTTGCAAGCGGAAGTTTTGGAACGTCGATCGACAGATGATTTCTATGCAGCTTTAATTCGCCATGATGGGGGTGATTTGATCGAAGCAGGTCCAGCGGGATGTGATTCGGACAAGTGCTTGTTCTCTGACACGAAAAAAGAGTCGTAAATAATGAAGGATTCCGATCGCTAAAATGGTCGGAATCCTTTAGATATTAGAGGATGTTTGAGAAGTATGGAAAGCGGCTTTGCTGCGTTGCGAGTCCGCCCGGAAATGAATCTCCGGGCTAATGGAGGAAACCCCGCTGAAGCGGGCTAAGAGAGTAATACAGAGTTCTTAGCCCAGTTTAGTGGGCTTCCCCTGATTAGCCCGGAGATTCATTTCCGGGCGGGTGAATGCGATGAACGATTACTTTTCAAACACCCTCTTAGCGATGCAGAATTCCCTCGAACACTGATTTGATCGAATGTCCAGCATCTCGAAAAGTTTGCAGGAAAGGCTGTTGTGCATGGAGAAACACACGAGCGCAGTTTCTTCCCGGCATTCCTGAAATAGACCCACCCGGATGGGTTCCTGCACCCGTGAGATAGAGGTTATCGATCGGGGTTTTATAGTTCGCAATCTCCGGCAACGGACGGAAGAACACCATTTGTTCTAAGGTCATATCGATGTGATAGTAGTTGCCTTTATAAGAGCCTAACCGTTCACCCAATTCAGCCGGACTTTCTACAGCCCGCCCGATCGTGGCGGTTTTCACATTTGGAGCATAGTCCGCTAATTTATCAATGACTCGATCGGCAACTTTATTCTTCAGTTCATCTGTCCAACCTGTACCATTCAAGCCTGTTCCTTCAGCGTTCTCGATTTGATAAGGCGCAAAGAATTCAATCCAAACGGTGTGATGACCTTCAGGAGCCATAGTTGGATCGAGCATCGTTGGCTGAACAATGTACATTGATGGATCAGCATCAGGAATTCGACCGATCGCAGGATCAGTATGAGCAATCTCAACGTGCTTGACTGAATCTGCAATTAACACCGAACCAATTAGATATTCATCTTTGTGATCGTGGTGGATAAACTTCAGCGGTTCAGACATTGCGAGATCAATTTTCAGAATCGTTTCATTGTTATTGACAATTCTGCGATCGAGTCTTTCTCGCAAATGTTCATCGGCTGAATCGACCTCGCTTGGATCAATCAATTGTAAAAATACTCGTCGTGCATCAATGTTAGAGATTACGCCTCGTGTTGCGCGGTACTCCTGACCTGATCCCACTCGAACTCCAACCGCACGACCATCATCAATCAGAATTTGTTTTACAGCTTGATCCGTTAGAATCTCTCCACCTAAGCTTTGGACTAATTTTACTAACGCGGCTGTAAGCGCACCTGTTCCCCCTTTCGGACGTGCCATTCCCGGATGATGTCGCATTGCCATCATCATTGCCCCGATCGCTAAATTTTTCTGCGAAGGCGGTACACCCATTTCCGCTGCAAGTCTCGCCAGTGGAGCTTTTACCGTTTCCGTATCAAAGTACTCGTGCAAAATATCTTCTGCACTCGATAGCATTGTTCTGACGAAATCCAAAGCTTTGTTCGTGGAACCTACTACAGATAAGAAATCTTTGACCTTCTTAAAGTCATAGTTTCCAGCAATATCAATGATCGATTTTGGGGGTGCATTGAACATTGGAATCATCGCATTGATTGTTCTTTGCCACAAATCGACAAATTCAGCATACTTTCTCGCATCACGTTCACTGTATTGAGCAATCCCCGCACAGGTTTTTTCAACCGATTGATGCGCTAGAAAATAAGTCCCATCAGGATGCGGACAGAACACAACCGGATCACAGTAGAGATACTCTAAGCCGTATTTTGTGAGTTCTAACTCTTCAACAACTGGACCGAGATGAATAAACTCATGATCGATCGCACATCGATTAAATCGAAACTCTGGCAACTCTGGAATCACCGCTTCCGTTGTTGCTGCTCCACCCGGAACCGATCGCTTTTCTAATAAAAGAACTTTATATCCTGCTTTAAGTAGATAAGCAGCACAGGTCAGACCATTATGTCCTGCCCCGATAATAATTGCATCATAAGTAGACATTGAGATTGGCTCCTAAACCGGGAGTAACCCATTGTTTAGACTCTAGTACAAAGTGATGCGATTCCACTATCCCAGGGTCAATCTTTTTAACATTTCTGAGGTAATTCAGCGCAGCTTTAAGTCAACCACGGGAAAGATGTTGCTTTAAGTTCTGTGCGCGAAACTCAAAACTGAATGGATGCCGATCCTATAGATTAATTTGGAGAACAGAAAAATGGTAGCCACAATGGATGATACCAAGCGTCTAGCGATCGCGATGAAGCTTGCAGACATCAAAGCTGTCCAAGAACTTATTATTGCAAACGAACAAAAGTTCATCTCGGCAACCACCGACTCTGAGTTGGTGAAGCGTTTTCAGGATATGTTGAAGGACGACCAGAAAAACTTGGGTATCCTTGACACTGTAATCGTTCAGTATGGTGTGCAATCGAAGCCGAAAGACACCATCACCGAAATGGTGCAAAAGCTTGATCAAATGATGTCCGGTTCTGAGTTGACCTTATTTGAAAAGGTCTTCCAACATGAACTGCTCAAGCACCAACAAGTGATGTCGGGCATCGTGATTCACAAGGCAGCACAGAAAGTCGGTGCAGACATCGAAGCTGCAATCACTCCGCTGAACACCGTTAACTTTGAAAACCGCGCTCACCAAGAGCAACTCAAAGGAGTGATCGAACAGTTGGGTGTGCGCGAACTCACCGGAATGGACGCAGATCAAGGTCTGTGGGCACGAGTTCAAGATGCAGTAGCAGCTATGACGGGTGTTGCGGGTAGTGTTGTGACCCAAACGACCGACAAATCCGACATGAACATTCAAGATGTGATTCGCATGGATCACCAGAAAGTGAATGTTCTGTTTGCTGAGATCAAAGGCACTCAAGATCCCGCGAAGCGCAAAGAATTCTTCCAGCAAATGGACGGAGATCTTCGCGCTCATGCGATCGCAGAAAACGAAATTGCTTATCCGGCAGTCCGTGGTAAGTACGCAGAAAGTGATCTGCAAGAACTCTACGACGAGCAAAACTCCTGGTTCCCCGCGCTTGATGCGATGCAGAAAATGGATGTGATGTCTGATCAGTTTATGTCTTCGCTGAATCGCCTGATGGACGAAATCATGGATCACATTCGTCAAGAAGAAAGCACCTTCTTTGCTGCACTGCGTGACAACTTCAGCAGCCAACAACTGGAGCAAATCGCAACCGATTTCAAAGCGAAGAAGAGCGAAGTACAACGCCAAGCTGCAAAGATGTAGTTTGCAAATGACTGTCTTCTAAATTCAGGGTTTGATTTAAGGGGTTGTTAAATCGGGGGGCGTTGACCTCCCGATTTCTTTGTTGATGCGTTTAAGTTTCTATGTCGATAAGAGCCTGTCGCTGCGATACAGTCCGCTCGGAGATAAACGCTCCGGGCTAATGGGGAAAGGATGCTGAAGCACCCTAAGAGGGTGTTTGAGAAGTAATCGTTCATCGCATTCACCCGCCCGGAAATGAATCTTCGGGCTAATCAGGGAAGCCCACTAAACTGGGCTAAGAACTCCGTATTGCTCTCTTAGCCCGCTTCAGCGGGGTTTCCTCTATTAGCCCGGAGATTCATTTCCGGGCGGACTCGCAACGCAGCAAAGCCGCTTTTTATACTTTTCAAACACCCTCTAAAAGTACAGTTTCAGCCCACTTCAGTGGGGTTCTGTCAATTAGCCCGGTCGGTTCAGCGCCGGGTGAGATAGCGAACGATCGCATCAAACTTCACAAACCCTTAGCTGAGATAATCTCACTCCAGTCCCAACTCTCGTTTGAGCAAGTTAATCGATTTACTCACAATAAAGTTCTCGCAGCAAATTACTTGAGGCGGACGAATAATATCATCACGAGAAGCCGAAATCGTTGCTTTAACCGTTGCACAACTGACTTGATCACTAAAAATCGTTTGCGCCGTTCTCACCATTGCATTCAACTTATAACGATCGTTCATTTGCGAAGTCATCACCAGTAAATCATCACCCCGTAAACTGTGAATGATTACTTCTGCAACCCCAACGGTTCCTGCACTTAAGCTCACAATGCCAACACAAGTTCCTTTCGGCATTGCTTTAATCAGCTTCAATTCCTGCTCAAAATCATAGATATCTACAGGAATCACCCGCGCTGCTTTCGGAGATGCGATCGCTTCAGCTTGCGCGATAAAGTACCGACTCGTGACCACCGTACTCGATCGAGTTTGATCCAAGACTTGTCCGAGTTCTTCCATTGGCACAAGCTGCATCGGAATCGCCAAAGCCCGTTCTAATTCCCGCAGCAGAACTTCACCATTGGCGATGTCGTGCGAGGGAGCCGTTACGAGAACTGAAGCACTACAACGCAAGCGCCAATCGACTTCTGCAAGAAATAATTCTCGCGCTTGTCCGAGTGAACAGCCTTGTTTCACTAATTCGTCTAGGCTGGATTGAATGATTTTGTGAGCTTGGGGATATTGTTCTAGGAGTGGCGATTTGATGTGAGCAGCGGTGGCATGTCCCTGATCGCGAACGTAAATGCCAGAACCCGCTTGGGCATCCACCACACCCGCATCTTCTAATTGTCGGTAGACTTTGCTGATTGTGTTGCGGTGCAATCCAGTTTGCATCGCCAACTGACGAGTACTCGGTAAACGGTGTCCCGGTGGAAACTGCCGAGACGCGATCGCAAAAAGGATCTGGTTATAGAGTTGAGTTGATGCCGGGATATCGCTATCTGGCTGAATATGAAATTGCACCATGCCCGCGCCTCAAGTCTCACTCGTAATTTTTAAGGTTAGAAAGCAACTCCGTACACGACTTTTTATACAGAATTTGCCAGCGTCGTCCACTATTTTAGGTGACACAATCTAGAGAAAGTTGGGTGTTATCTCGGATTGTGATTTGATTGACTTAAGCTACTCAGTAATATCTCTGAGGTTGCCTAAATTGCATAATGCCCATCTTTCAACGATTTCACCCGCCCTGATAAAAACAGTATAACCCGTAGTTTTTCGATTGCCATTTCAGGAAAGATATGATGTTACCTAGTAGATTTTGAGTTTGAGTTTTGTTAAAAATACTAAAGTTGCGTGGTTAAATCGATCGTGAATTCCTGGATCAAACTTTCAAATGGTGATCTCCAAATTGATGCCTACTTATCGGAACCGGATGATTCCGCAAAAGGCGCGATTATTGTAATTCAAGAAATTTTTGGCGTTAATTCGCACATTCGAGACGTGACAGAACGACTTGCACGAGAAGGATATGTTGCGATCGCGCCCGCAATCTTTCAACGGACTGCGCCCGGATTCGAGGTGGGATACAGCGAAGATGATACGAAACTCGGTCGATCGCACAAAGATCAAACGACTGCGGATCAACTCTTGAGTGATTTGAAAACGACGATCGCATTTCTTCAAACTAAAGGATTTCAAGAAGTAGGCGCGATCGGCTTTTGTTTCGGAGGTCACGTCGCTTACCTGGCGGCAACTTTACCGGAAGTGAAAGCAACGGCTTCATTTTATGGAGCGGGAATTGCAACGATGACTCCGGGAGGTGGAGCACCGACGATTACAAGAACGCCAGAAATTAAAGGAACGCTGTATGCCTTTTTCGGCACTCAAGATCCGCTGATTCCGGTTGAGCAGATCGATCAGGTTGAAGCCGCTTTAGAGCAGAACCAGATTGATTACAAACTGTTTCGATATCCAGCGGGACATGGATTTTTCTGTGATCAGCGATCGGACTACCATTCTGAAGCGGCTTCCGATGCTTGGGAACAGGTTAAAGCGTTATTTTCTGAACTAAGGCACTAGAATTGAAAAGCCGCAAATGTGGCGATCGTCGTTTTAGGAATCACATTGCAATGCCAGATCGAACGAATGCTTCCTTTTCGATGGAAGATTTTGAAAAAGCCCTCGAACAGCACGATTACGAATTTCAGAAAGGAAAACTCGTAACGGGTAAAGCATTTAGCTATGAAAGCGATGGTGCGCTAGTCGATATCGGTGGAAAATCTCCTGCGTTTTTACCGATCGAGGAAGCCAGCGTTCGACGGGTTGCAGATGTTTCAGCGGTTCTTCCTTTAGATGAAGAACGAGAATTTATCATTGTTCGTGAACAAGATGCGGATGGACGGGTGACGATCTCGCTGCGTCAGCTTGAATTGCGAAAAGTTTGGGAACGGTTAGTCGATTTGCAGACGACCAATCAAAGTTTGCAAGTGCGTGTCACAGGTTCTAATAAAGGTGGCGTAACCGTGGATGCCCTGGGATTACGAGGATTCATTCCGCGATCGCATTTAGTTGAACGTGAGGATCTGGATGCCTTAAAAGGTCAGACGCTTTCTGCAACGATTTTGGACTTGGATCGCGATCGCAATAAGATCGTTCTCTCGAATCGTCTCGCTGCCAGAGCCGCCAACTTTAGTCAACTCGAAGTTGGTCAATTGGTTGAAGCCACCATTACCAGTTTGAAACCATTTGGAGCTTTTGCAGAATTCGATGGCACAACCGGATTGTTGCACATTAATCAAATCAGTAAGAACTATGTCGAATCACTGTCTTCACTGCTAAAAGTGGGGCAAGTGATCAAAGCAATGATTGTCGATTTGGATGAAGGGCGCGGGCGGATTTCGCTTTCGACGAGAGTGTTCGAGAACTATCCGGGAGAAGCGATCGAGGATTTCGCCAAAGTGATGGAAGAGGCAGAATCCCGACAAGAACGAGCTAAGAAGAATCTTTTGGGTTGAGATGGAATTGATTGATCGGATTGACTAAGCAACAGGCTGACACGATCGACAGTGCTCGATCCGATCAATCAAAACTCTTTCTTTAACTGAAAGAAACTATAGCCTGATGGATAATCATCGACCTGAGCAAACATTTCATACCCCAATTTTTCGTAAAATCCTTTCGCCTGAAAGCTAAACGTATCTAGAATCGCTTCAGTGCAACCGCGTTGTTTTGCCTCCTGCTCTGCCAGCATCATCAATCGACGACCAAATCCTTGATGCCGCAGCGGTTCTTCTACCCAAAGCGCCTCAATTAATAACCAATTCCAGCGAGTCAACCCGACCAATCCCGCTCGAATCTTTTGTCGATCGTCAATCAAAAAAATCTCTAGCGGCATTCCTCGCAATGCGCCCTGCTCAAAGAATCCATCTTTCACCGTACTTTCGCTGTTGTACTGGCGCAGTTTCGATCGCACATAGCTTCGATAAGACGGATGCTCCTGGGAAAACATCGCAAAATGATAGGCTTCGCTATGTTCAATCACCTGGGCTGGCAGTTTATGTCGGAGAGCACGATCGAAGGATTGAACTTGAGCTTCAATTCCGGTAATTGCAGTCCCGACAACTACAGCATAAGCTCCTAAATCAAGTGCCTGTCTTGCCATTTCGGGAGTTGCAATCCCGCCTTCACAAATGACCGGAGTCTTGATTTTCTCGGTAATTTCCCTCAAGAGATCGAACCCTGGCGGCGTATGTGGCTCGGTTTCTCTCGTGTAGCCGTAGAGTGTAGTTGCAATTAAATCGGCTCCTGCATCGACCGCCGCGATCGCAGCTTCTACACTATCCACATCCGCCACGACGGGCTTATGAAGTTCGGTGTGAATTCGCTCAGTCAGGGTTGCGACAGATTCAGGACGATCGCGTAAGGTTGCATCGATCGCGATCAAGTCGGCTCCCGCTTCAGCAATGGCGGCAGCGTGTTCAAACTTTGGAGTGATATAGATTTCAGAATCGGCAAGGGGTTGTTTCCACAGTCCGAGAATGGGAGCTTTTGTGCGTTGGCGAACGGCGGCGATATGTTCAGGCGTATCAATTCGGACGGCGACTGCATTTTGATTGAGAGCAGCTTCCGCGATCGCAGCAATAATAAATGGATGACGAAGGGGAGATTCAGGTGGGGCTTGACAAGAGACAATCAGCCCATATTCAAGCAGCTTTAAAAGTTGGGCGAAATCGTTCGTCATGAATCCGTTCACTACCTCCGTTTTTACGGGATTTCAGTTCGCTTGCCTTGTAAAGAGTTTATAGCAGAAATAACTCGTGCCTAAATATTAAACTCTAATGTGCGTTTAAGCAATCTTTTAGTAGAAGAATGAGGCGAAAGATTGGATTGAGATTGCAAAGAATTTGGCTGATATTTCGATTGAAAAACAAATTCTTTAGGCTTTAAGTCGTTATATATAAAGCGACTGCGCTAAATCATCAAAGATAAACTAAACCCGTTTCAGTAAAAAGATAAGTTGCTAAAGATTCAATAATCAATTCAGCATCTCTCTAATCCGGAGAATCTTTAAAAAGTGAAAAAATGTGACTGTCTGAAGAAAGATTTCTCCAGCATAAGAAAGAGCTTTCGGATTAGAAACTTAATTGCGATCGGACTTAAGATCCCGGATGAGAAAAACTAGAAAAGTCCGCAACACTAAACATTTCTAAGTTTCAGCAAGTTAAGTCGAGTGAATCAGTTGTTATTGTGCTGAAAAAGGTCGCATTGATCACAAGAATCTCATGGACGCAAATTGGTACAACAGATTGGAATTCTAGGAAATCGAGGGTACAGTATCAAAAACCTCTATCTCTCTGACCTTATGAATTCTGCTGTTAGTTTGCTGCGGGCGACTTCCTACGATTTGACTAAACTGCGAGCGGCACTGGAAACGCTGCTGGAACCGTTAGGAGGCATGAGCACGATCGTTAAACCGGGCGATCGCGTTTTATTAAAGCCGAATTTACTTACAGGCGCACGTCCAGGAAAAGAATGCGTCACTCGCCCTGAAATCGTTTACTGTGTGGCGAAAATGGTACAGGAAGCAGGCGGAAAGCCATTTCTCGGAGATAGTCCTGCATTCGGAAGTGCTCAGGGAGTCGCGAAAGCCAGCGGGTATCTGCCACTGATCGAATCGATCGACTTACCGATCGTAGAATTCAAAGGAAAATGCTACGAAACGATCAATGAAGAGTTCAATCATTTGTTGCTGTGCAAAGAAGCGATCGAGGCGGATGTCGTGATTAACTTGCCGAAAGTGAAATCGCACATGCAACTGACAGTCACAATGGGCGTTAAGAACCTATTCGGCTGTGTTCCTGGCAAGATGAAAGCCTGGTGGCACATGGAAGCTGGGAAAGATCAATCGCGATTTGGCACGATGTTGGTCGAAACTGCGAGAACGATCGATCCAGATTTGACGATCGTAGATGGCATTATCGGACATGAGGGCAATGGTCCAAGTGGCGGAGAGCCGAGAGAATTAGGAGTATTAGGAGCGTCGCGGGATGTATTTGCGCTCGATCGCTCGATTGTTGAAATTCTCAAAGTCGATCCGGCAACAGTTCCAACGATCGTAGAAAGTCAGCGGTTGGGATTGTGTTCGTCGATCGATGAAATTGAATTCTCACATCTGCATCCCAGTGAATTGCAAATTGCAGACTGGCGACTCCCTGATAAATTGATGCCGATCGACTTTGGTGCGCCTCGTGTGCTCAAATCAACCTTTAAGCATCTCTACATCCGATTTATCAAAGAACCAATGGCAGCTTATCGTTAATTGAACCTTTAGGGAGCTAGATCTATGGATCTGGCTCTTTTTATAAGGATCTGTGACTCGATCGCGCAACTGCTCCTCAAAATCACGTAATATCTCAGAGGTTTTTCGATCTACCGATATGAAGTTTCTGAGTCTGAGTATTCTACTTGCCAGCATGACCGTTTTTGCTACGTCTACTCCCGTGAAAGCTCAAGTTGCGACCCGCTGTCAAATTCAGCCTCGCGCCAATCAACCGAGTCCGTTAGGAATGCGTACTACACTCGATGTTGAAGAAAAAGGTGGAGATGTCACATTCACGTATAAGAATCTGCCAACTCCAGTGAGTGCTGACCAACCGCCTGCGACGATCGAGCAATCCCGCACGATGATTTTCTACAAGACCACATTGGCAGCCGCAAGAGAACGGATGTTGAAAGATCCGAAGTATTTCAATGAGCTTCGTGGTTCTAGCGATCCTCAAAGTTTCAAACCGATTAATGACTTGCTAGTGTGTCAAAATCAAGCCGCTCAGAGCAGAGCCACGATCGCGGATTTGGCAGATGGTTCCTACCGAATGTGGAATGGTGCACCTTCTTTCAACGTAACGGATCAACAATTGCTTGACAAAGGAGCTTATACTTTCCTGTTCACCAAAACCGGAAACAGAATTGTCGGTTTCTTTGCTCGTCCGAGTGATGATTCGATGTGCATCACCGGAACCGTTCAAGGCGATTTCATCACAGGCGTTGTGAATCCTCCTGCCAGATTTGCCAATCCTGCTTCGAGACAAAGACGAGCATTTGACCCGGCTGGAGCTTTAAGACTTGGAACTTGGACTAATCAGGGAAATCTGGGTGCTTTCAGCCCTTCCACGCTGGATTTAACGAACTTCAATCGCATCAACCTTGGACCGCGTAAAGCTCCAACTTTGTGCCGATAAAAAAACGGGATGGAGCGATCCGTCCCGTCACTCTACCAAGACCTAAAAGCTTACTTTGCTTGATTTCGTTGTTGTCGAGCTAAATCGAGCAAAGCGCCCCACCGTTTCTGGAGTTGCTTTGATGTGCATTTGAGAATTTGCACAATCTCTTGGTCACTGACTCCCGATCGCTTAAGGTGCAGTAATTGATGTTGCTCTTCAGAAATCGAGTCTAGGAACGCATCCCATTGATTCGGAGACAGTCCTAGATTCTGATCTAAATCGGCTCCTAACCATTCATGAACAATCTTCCAGTTTCCCGACGTGATGAACTTATCGACGTGGTACTTGAACCGCTGCTGGAGATAGTCCCGTTTGCGCGGAGTCAACCCTAAGATTTCATCAATCTCTGGGACTGATAGATCTTGAAGCTTCAAAGTGAGATAGTCTACACAGTCTTTTTGATCTTGAGATTTGAGGTAGCGCATTAGTTCGATCACCACTCGATCGCGTAACACCGATTCAGACGGATCAGCTTTTTCCGAAACCATCTGTTCCCGGATCATCTGCATAATTCCAGAGCGTCCATACGCTTCGGTTTCATCACCTTTCGCGGTTTCCATTGCAGTTTCAATATCTACTGCAATTTCTTGAGGTTGGCGACTGGCGAACCGTTGAGCGCGAAGAATGATTAACTGTTGATTGTGCTGACTGGGTAGCGTAATTCGCCGTTTCCCGTATTGTTCAGTAAATGCCATGTATTCTGCAAGTTCTAACCGGGTACGCGGCTGATAGTTCTCTGGCAGTTCATTTTCGCGGCGGAAGGCTCTGAGCGATTCAGTGTAAAAGCCTTGTAGAAAGTCTTCGATTAGTGTGTAACGCGCTTGGAAACTTAGCTGCAAATGAGCAGGCGCGATCGGGCGATACACCATTGTGCTAAGAGTACTGTGTAGCTCGACTCGTCCCCGTTGCGACCCAAGTTGGTAGAAATGCACACATTTTTGTAAGCGATACCGCGCCAAAGTCAGTCGCCAAGAGCTAATTTGTCCTGATGATTGAATCCGATCGCTCTTTGCACAAATGCGATCGACTTCAGTTGCAATCCGATGAGCCACACGTGCGATCGTGCTTCCGGTAATGTTCAATTCAGTAGAGAGTTCGGTAGCTAATTGGTTCGCGAGTTGTTCGGTTGGCGAGATTTCGGTTTCAGGAGCGGTGAGCAGAGCGGAATCGCAGTTGGGCGCTTTGGGAGACTTTGCTTTCATGAGGTTCGGTCTTGGTAGATACATCAGTCGCTACACGCCGCATCGACGCAGCTTCGGGAAATTCTCGCGAAGTGTGTGTCAGTTTCTTGAGTGGTCGAGCGCTGAATAAAACAGGGTTGTGGTTGTTGTCCCGTTTGAGTGCGGCAAAGTTCCGAATGTTCGTGATTCAATGCAGGACGGACTGGCTCAAGGTTGTGATCGAGTGTACCCTGATGAGAGTGACACTCACCACACTGGCTCGATTTGCGGGGTTTGCGTCAATTTTTTCCTCAGAGAGTTCAAATCAGCGAACTCTCGCTAAACTTGAAAATCGTAGGATCAGATAGAGATTATGCTTCATCAATTTTCGCTGGATACAGAGAATGGACACCGATCGTTTGAGCTTCCAGGCGCTCGTCCTCACTACAATCCCGATCGTCCTGGTCAAGTCGAGCATATTTTTCTCAATCTGATCCTTGATATTCCGAATCAAAGCTATCAAGGGACTTGTACGATCCGAATCAATCCGATTCGCAATGGTATTGATCGATTAACGTTAGATGCCGTTAACCTCAATATTGAATCGGTCAGTATTGATGATGTTCCTCAACCGTTTGACTATGACGGGGAGCAATTGCAGATTCAGCTTAAACAACCGACGAAGATTGGCGAAAAGATCGAGTTAGCGATCGCATATCACGTCGAAAAACCCCAACGCGGTCTGTACTTTATTGCTCCAACTGAGGACTATCCAAATAAGCCGACTCAAGTTTGGACACAGGGCGAGGATGAGGATTCGCGCTTCTGGTTCCCGTGTTTTGACTATCCTGGACAGTTAGCGACTTCGGAAATTCGAGTCGAGATTCCTAAGCCATTTATTGCGGTTTCAAATGGTGAATTGATTTCGACAGAAGATCGAGGAAAGACTCAGATTTTCCACTGGTATCAGAGAGAGATTCATCCTACTTATTTGATGACATTAGCGATCGGAGATTTTGCCGAGTTGCGCGATGACTGGAAAGGTAAGCCTGTTACTTACTATGTGGAGAAAGGGCGCGAAGAACAAGCCCGTCTTAGCATGGGTAAAACGCCTCAAATGATTGAGTTTTTTAGCCAGAAATATGGTTATCCGTATGCGTTCCCGAAATATGCTCAGGTTTGTGTGGATGACTTCATTTTTGGCGGAATGGAGAACACATCGACTACATTGCTTACCGATCGCTGTTTGATTGACGAGCGGGCTGCGATCGACAATCGAAGTACGGAATCTCTAGTTGCTCACGAACTAGCACATCAATGGTTCGGTGATTTAGTCGTGATCAAACATTGGTCACATGCTTGGGTGAAAGAAGGCATGGCTTCTTATGCTGAAGTGATGTGGATTGAGGAAGAATACGGACGGGAAGAAGCGCTGTATTACTTACTGGGACAGGCACGAGAGTATTTGGATGAAGATGCTTCTCGCTATCGTCGATCGCTGGTGACGCACGTTTATCGAGAAGCGATCGAGCTTTACGATCGACATATCTATGAGAAAGGCTCTTGTGTGTATCACATGATGCGAGCCGAGCTAGGAGATGACCTGTTTTATAGTGCGATCGCGACTTTTCTCAATGACAATGCTCATCGAACAGTGGAAACCATTGATCTGTTAAGAGCGATCGAGAAAGCAACCGGGCGCAATCTAGCATTCTTGTTTGATCAATATGTCTATCGCGGTGGACATCCTGATTTCAAAGTGAACTATGCTTGGGATTCTGATAGTAACCTCGCAAAGATTACAGTTAGCCAAACACAATCAGAACTCTTTGACTTGAGAATTCCGATCGGTATCAATTTTGCGAATGATAGCAAAGTCGATCAAAGAACATTCACGGTTCGCATTCACGAGAAAGAACAGAGCTTCTATTTCCCATTAGAGAAGAAGCCCGATTTTATTAGCTTTGACGTGAATAACTACCACCTCAAAACCGTTGAGCTAGAGTTTCCAATGCCCGAACTCAAAGCCCAATTGAAGTATGATTCTGACCCAGTTTCGCGACTTTATGCCGCACAAGCGATCGCGAAAAAAGGCGGACTCGAAGCCGTTAAAGTTCTCTCTGAAGCATTAAACAGCGATCGATTCTGGGGAGTTCGCGCAGAAGTGGCGGAAAGTCTAGCATCCATCAAACTCGATCAAGCCGTTGAAGCTTTAATTGCAGGATCGAATGATCCAGAAGCGAGAGTAAGACGGGCGATCGTCGGTTGTCTTGCTCAGATTGCAACACCTGAGAGCTATGCCGCACTTAGCTCGATCGTAGAAAAAGGCGATGCCAGCTACTATGTCGAAGCAACCGCACTCCGAAGCTTTGGAAAAGTAGCTGCCTCTGGACTGAGCGGCTCATCTGAAGAGCAAACCTTGAAATTGATTGAGACTGTTCTGAAAGAGCGACAAGGTTGGAATGAAGTTGTGAGATCGGGCGCGATCGGCGCTCTAAGCCAACTCAAAACTTCAGAAGCTGCCTTAAATCTAATTTTGGAATACACTCAGCCTGGAGTTCCCCAACCGCTTCGACTGGCTGCAATTCGAGCTTTGGGTCCAATTTCAACGGGACAAGACAAGATTAATTTAGAACGAATTCTGGAGCGGTTGAGAACGTTGTCGCGTGAAACGTTTTTCCTGACTCAAGTTGCGATCGCGGTTTCTCTAGGACAAATGGAAACCACAAAAGCGATCGGGCTTCTACAGTCGCTGGCGGATCAAACTCCTGATGGTCGAGTTCGCCGCATTGCTGAGGAATCGATTCAGAAGGTGCAAAAAAATGCTGGATCAGACAAAGCGGTGAAACAGTTACGCGAAGAACTGGATCAACTCAAGAAGGAAAATCAAGACCTGAAGAGCCGTCTGGAGAATTTGGAGGCAAAAGCAAAAAATTAATCAATCCTCTGGCTCTCGATCGACAGTTCATTCGGGAGCCACTTATTGCTGCAAATCAATCTGAATGTTCAGAATCCGATACGCATCTACATCTTTCGATTCCATCTTGACATCAAACGCCAAACTTCCGTCCGCATTCGCTTTCAAAATCAACGCATTCACGATCGATTGAATATCCGCTCTAGATTGAGGATCATTCAAATTCGGATTGTTCTGCAATGTTGGACTATCATCCAGCACACTTGCATCCACAACCTCTCCAGCTTGTGTAATCGTAAGACCTAATCGCAAATTCAACGTCTTCACAGGAAGCTTACTGGGAAAGTCAAACTCAATGTTCGGCAATTCAGCAGACTTTAAGGTGACCGTCCCTTTAGCAAACTGTTCAGGTCGGAATGTCGCTTCTTCCAGCCGTCCAGTTATTCGACCCTGAACGTTCGTCGCGATCACTAGCGATTCTCCTGAACCCGCTGGAGAACCTGTGCCTGCCGATGGTTCCCCAGAGGTTCCAGGGGTTTCAGGGTTTGGAGTTTCAGGGCGAGTCGTACTAGGAGGTGAGGGAGTCGTTCCAGGTTGATTCGTTCCGGGCGTAGTTGTCCCAGGAGTAGATGCACCAGGCGTAGAATTCGTTCCGCCTGAATTAGGTGTGGGGGTTGTCGGACGAGGAGAAGTTGTTGGATTTTGTTTGGGAGTTGTTCGATCGCTCGGTAATTGTCCTTGTGGTGTCGTGGGCTGCGATCGATTCGGCTGATTAATCGGAGTCGTGGGTGAAGGACTCGGAGAAGGCGTGATGCGAGGCTGCGATCGCTCTGGGGTCACTTGACGAGATTGCGATCGCTCTTGTTCAATTTGACGCGGCAGGTTTGCAATTGAATTCGGAGCCTGAGTCGTTTCCGTTTCTTGAGGCGGCGCAGCTTTGGGTAATTCTGCTTGAGTCTGTGTATTAGAAGGCGCGATCGGCTTTGCGTTCTTCAATGGAGGCGCATTCGGATCGATCTCAACAAAATCGATCGGCGCTTGAGTCAGTCCCGCTGGCGCACTTGCAGTTTGTGAGAAATACCAGCGACCAAGCAAAAGTAATACAAGATGCAAAAGGAGCGATCCAGCTACAAGAGATAGCCAGAGCATTGGAGAATCTTGGGATTTCGATCGCTTAGTCAGAACAGAAAACGCCATGCTGAACTCTCACACAGGGATGCCACGGGAACGATTCTATCCTAGCTCCAGTTCAAGAAAGCAGCGATCGAGAGTGATCCCGATCGCTCTGTAGCAATCCTAAATTAGTTGTAAGTTGCACGGTTGATCTAGCCCCCTAGCCCCCAATTTTGGGGGAACAAGACTCTTAGCCCCCAGAATTGGGGGTTTGGGGGCTTTCCCGAATCTTACAACTCAAATTGAATCGCTCTAGTTGCTAGTGTCGATCGCGTTGTAAATCGTACTTCACTTTCTCAATACACCACTGACGCGATTTTTCTGGATGTTTCCGCTGCATTTGCGAGATCAATCTTTCGGTTGCCGCTCGATCTTGGTGCATCAAGAGCAATAATTGTCGATCGAGTTGAACCCGATTCACTTGAGTACCAGAAGGCTTTCTCGATTGCGACCAACCGTAGCCAATCGCACCGAGTCCGAGAGCCGCAAGCACGATCGCAGCCGTCGATCGATTATCTGATTCTGGAGATTCGACTTGAATCGATCGAGGTTCAGAAAATTGGGCTGTGTTGAGCGGACGTGAAGCGAGTCCAAAAAATCCTTGAGCGGTCACAATACTTCCAACGAGTGCCGCCATCCAAACTGAGGAACGTTTAGCAGAATTTGAAGAGGGGTGAAACATCGTAAAGGAGATGAATCAGAAACGATATTTTTATGATGAAGAAGATTTATGACACCAGAATGACAGGGTAAATTGTCGCGAAAAATCCCCCGTATAGACGCGATTTACCACATCTACACGGGGGATTCGAGGGGAAATAAACTAAATCAACAATGGGCTGAATCCGTGTTTCACCGAAGCCGCACCAATTTGTTCCATTTTCTCCACCGTGATGCGATTGCGTCCCCAGGAGAAATTCGTGTGCAACTTCTCAAACTCCAACAGCATCGACTCGGCAAAACACGCAAACAATTGACGCGCCGGAACATCCATATTCACGATGCTCATAATGCGCCAATCGATATCGAGCGAATGCTCCACGATACCGCCATTCAAAACAGTCACACCCGGATGCTGAACCTTCGTGCCCAGGTTCTTCGGATAGCCGCCATCAATCAACAGACAAGGCTGTTTTAACTGGGTTGGATCAATCTCGACACCCTTCGGCATACTTGCCACCCAAACGATGATGTCCGCTTGCGGTAAAGCTTCCTCTAAACTCTGGATCTTGCCGCGTCCCAGTTCCGCTTGCAGATCGCGCAACCGTTCCTGATTTCGAGCAATCAACAGCAGTTCCGCAACATCAGTGCGAGAATTCAACCAGCGACACACCGCGCTACCGATGTCCCCCGTTGCACCACAGACCGCGACTGTCGCTTTTGATAAATCAATCCCCAATTGTTTCGAGGCTTGCTCCACCTGGCGACAAATAATATACGCTGTGTGCGTGTTTCCCGTCGTAAACCGCTCGAACTCCAGCATCACATTTCGCACTTGGCGAATCTGCGACAGATTGAAATTCTCAAAAATAATCGATGAAAATCCGCCCAGTGCAGTGATGTTAATGCCCTGCTTTTGGGCGTGAGCCATTGCATTAATCACTTTTCGAGTTGCAGCTTGAATTCGGCGGGTCGCCAGCATTTCTGGCAAAAAGCACGACTCAACGTAACGCCCTTCGATTTCTTGACCTGTGATGCTCTTGACCCGGATTGTATCGACAATCAGAGGGGGAGCGCTACACCAGAAATCTAACCCTTGATCCGCGTATTCGGGATACCCTAGCTCTCGTGCAACAGACTGAGCGTGTTCTAAGCTTGTGAGATGACCAATTAGACCAAACATCGATCGTATGAAGAAGCCCGACTACAGGCGGTGAGATGGATAAAAGAATTTAAAAAAGAAAATGCCACAAATCGGCGATGGACGCAAGAGAGTCCGGAGTCCATCGCCGGAGTATTAAAACAGCGGTGCGAGTTAGACCGCCGCGAGTCCGTGAGCCGACATCCGCATGACATCGCGGGTCGTAAAGCCAATATTCGTCAGCGCTTCACCGTATTGAATCATAAAGTCTTCGACCAGAGCTTCCCGCTCCATGCCAAGCACGTGAGCGTCTGCCTCAACTTGATTCAGCATTTTCCAAACTAAGGGAAGGTTCGCTTTGTTTGCTTCTTCCAGTTCGGCTTTGGATGCCTCGAAGTTTGCTTTCAGCCATTCTTCGCCGTAGTTGAGGTGGAGATATTCGTCTTTAATCACCCCTTCGGTGATTTTACGAGCGAAGTCGTCCGCAACGGGGATGTAAATGTTGTATGCCGAGATCGCGAAACATTCGATGATCAGGGATTGGATCAAAAGACAGGTGACAATTTTGCCTTCGGCTGCGGCAACTTGGAAATTGTTGTGCAGTTGAGCGAAAAACTCACGGGCAAAGTCCATGTCTGCAACGACGCTCAGATTCTTTCCACAGGCTTGGAAGCCTTTTTTGTGGCGGTTTTCCATGCGTGCGAGTCCGATTAACTGATCTTTGTCATCGGGCAGAAGTTCTGCCAATCTTTGATAGTTGGAATACGCTTCTTCTTCGCCTTCAATGACGATCGCGTTAATTCGGCTATAGGCATCTTTGTATTGTTCACTTTGGAAGTTAATCTCTTGGGTCGCCTCAAGTTGGGGCATAGATCAGATATCTCCTGGTCATGACAACAATTTGGGTACGGTTTGGGTACGGTATGCCCATTCTTTCCCTCTCTCACTTTACCGTCTTCGGTTGAGGATGACGCTAAGAATCGATAAAATATCTGCACTAAAGGGCATTGAGGCGCTAAAATGACCGATTCTCTAAGGGTTTTGGGATGAAGTGGAGAGAACGTTTTCCCGGTTTAAACCGCGCACTCAGCTTGGGATTGCTGTTTTTCGGGGCAGGAGTAATTCTGCTGCCGCTGATCGTGGTTCTAGTTACGTCGTTTAAGCCGCCAGGAAGTTCCCTGGATTCTCCTGGTTGGTCGATCGAGAATTATCGCGAAGCCTGGGAGCGGGGTCAGTTTCTCTTGGCGTTTGCGAATTCGATGTTTGTGGCGATCGCAGTAACGCTGTTTCAAATTTTCACTTCTGCACTGGCTGGATACGCACTGGCTCGATTAAAGTTTCAAGGAAAACAAGCGATTCTGTTAATCGTTCTCGCGACTTTGGTGATTCCGTTTCAGATTTTGGTGATTCCGATTTTTCTTGTGCTGAAATGGGGGCATTTGATTAATACGTATGGGGCGCTAATTCTACCAACTGCGGTGAATGGCTTTGGGATCTTTTTGATGCGGCAATTTTTTCAGGGAATTCCGATCGAGTTAGAAGAAGCCGCAATGTTGGATGGAGCCGATCGCTTATCAATTCTCTGGAAAGTAATGCTGCCGTTGTCGCGTCCTGCCTTGGTAACGTTATCGCTGTTTACGTTTATTGGCGAATGGAATGATTTGTTTAAGCCGCTGGTATTTACAACGCGCCCAGAGTTGAGAACGGTACAGTTAGCGCTTGCGAGTTTTCAAGAGCAGTTTACGAATAGTTGGACATTGCTAATGGCTGCGATCGTCATTGCAACGATTCCGATCGTGGTGATTTTCTCGATCGGGCAACGTCAACTAATTCGCGGTATTGCTACAACTGGAATTAAAAACTAAAACGATGTCTTCTTACTTTCGCTCTAGTGTTGATGCGATGACCGGATATATTCCCGGTGAGCAACCCAAACCCGGAACTCCGATCATCAAACTCAATACGAATGAGAATCCATATCCACCGTCACCGAATGCGATCGCGGTTCTCCGTTCTCTCGATCCTGAATGGCTCCGTCGCTATCCCGATCCGTATGCGAATGACTTTCGACAAGCGACAAGCGAAGCTCTAAACATTCCCAAAGATTGGATCATGGTTGGGAATGGTAGCGATGATCTCTTAAATGTGATTGTTCGAGCTTGTGCGGAACCAGGACGAAAAGTAGTTTATCCGATGCCGACTTATGTTTTGTATCGGACTTTAGTTGAAATGCAAGTTGCCGATCGCGTAGAAATTCCCTACGGCGAGAACTATGAATTTCCGATGGATAAACTAATTGAGGCTCAAGGAGCTATCACGTTTATTGCTTCTCCAAACAGTCCATCCGGTCATAGTGTTGCAATTTCAGATTTAAGACAGCTTGCATCAAAATTAGCTGGTGTTCTCGTGATTGATGAAGCTTATGTCGATTTTGCTGAAGAGACTGCTTTATCCTTAGTGCATGAGTTCGAGAATGTATTGATTCTTAGAACACTTTCAAAAGGCTACTCTTTAGCAGGATTGCGGCTTGGATTTGCGATCGCACAACCTCACTTACTCAGCGGACTATTCAAGATTAAAGATAGCTATAACATTGATGCGATCGCGACTTTAGTAGGTACTGCTGCAATGCGAGATCAGGACTATAAGAACACCTGTGCAGAGAAAGTGAAAAAATCGCGTAAAGCTCTAGCACTGGACTTAATGCAACTGGGATGGAAGGTTTGGGACTCACAAACAAACTTTCTGTTGACTCAACCTTCAAACAGTGCAGAACAGATTTATCTCGCTCTGAAAGAACGCGGAATCCTGGTGCGATATTTCAAGCAACCAGGATTAGACGACAAACTTAGAATTACGATCGGAACTGATGAACAGAATCGAACATTGATTGAAGAATTGAAGGATGCTCTGCAACGGTTATAGAACATCCCATAGAGCTACTGAGATCTTACTCAAGAAGAAACTGCGATCGAGCAATTGTCGCTCGCAGTCGTTTCTAATACTTCCGCTCTTGAGGCTCGAACTGATTGATCACCACAGGCATATAGTTAATGTCAATTCCAGCCGCAGAATAATACGCCAAGGTATGTTTTAGAAATGCAGGATCATTGCGTTCAGCATAGTCCTCTCGGAAATGTGATCCTCGGCTTTCTTTACGATTGATCGCAGAAAAGAGAATCATTTCCCCAACTACAAACAGCGATCGTAGTTCTAAAGCTTCAATCAGTTCTGTGTTCCAAGATTTTCCTCGATCGTCTAATCGAATCTGCGTGTATTTCTGCTGCAATTCCCGTAATTTACTGAGTCCCGTTTGCATCACTTCCTCAGTTCGGAACACGCCACAATGTTCAGTCATGCAGTCCTGATACGCTTGTCGAATTTCTTGAATCCGGTACTGTCCAGATTGATCAAACAAAGCTTGGATCTGTTCTTTCGCATCTTGAATATAGCGATCGACGTTCAACTCCGGTAGCTTCCGATTTTGCACATATTGAGCGATCGACGCTCCAGTTCTGCGCCCATACACCACACATTCAAGCAGCGAATTACTTCCTAACCGATTCGCGCCATGCACTGACACGCAAGAGGTTTCACCCGCTGCAAAGAATCCTTCAACGAACTCATCGGCTCCCGCTCGAACTTTTCCATCCGTATTGACTGGAATTCCGCCCATACAGTAATGCACCGTAGGACGAACGGGCATGGGTTGAGTCACCGCATCAACTCCGACCAAACGATGAGCTTCTTCCCAACAGAAAGGAACGCGACTCATGATTTTTTCTTTGCCCATGTGCCGCAGATCGAGATAGACATGATTGCCGCCTGCGCTGCCATCGGGATTGATTCCGCGTCCGGCTCGAATCTCAGATACGATCGCACGAGAGGTAATGTCACGCGGTGCAAGCTCCATTCGACTCGGAGCATAGCGCTCCATAAATCGCTCACCTTCGCTGTTAATTAAATACGCACCTTCACCCCGAACGGCTTCTGAGATCAGCACTCCAACCGGATACAAGCCTGTCGGATGAAACTGCACAAACTCCATATCTTCGAGCGGCAACCCTGCCATTGCAGTCATCGCCAGCCCGTCACCCGTCGAAGCATAATCATTAGAAGTGGTATTGTAAACACGCCCATAGCCACCTGTTGCAAACATCACAGCTTTGGCGCGTACTACTTCGATCGTTCCATCTAACAAGTGATACATCACTACGCCTTTCGCCTGTCCATCTTCCAGGATCAGCCGCATCACGTACCATTCTTCGTAAATCTTGACTCCATATTTCATCAAGTTACAGATTAATTCATGCAAAATCGCGTGTCCGGTTTTATCTGCGGCGTAACAGGTGCGATTGTGCGAATGACCTCCGAAAGCGCGTTGAGCAATCCGACCATCCGGAAGGCGCGAGAACAATACGCCCATGTGTTCGAGATCGATCACGACATCGGGAGCCTCTTGGGTCAAAATGGCGACTGCATCTTGATCCGCAAGATAGTCTGAGCCTTTGACCGTATCAAAAGCGTGAGCTTCCCAAGAATCGGTTTCATCGACGTTTTTGAGAGAAGCTGCCATGCCACCTTGAGCGGCAACAGAGTGCGATCGAATGGGGTGAGTTTTCGCAACGACGGCAATACTCAGACTCGGATTCGTCCGCGCAATTTCCAACGCTGCACGCGATCCAGCGAGTCCACCACCCACAATAATGACATCGTGATCAATCATGGTTCGTCCGGGAATGTTTCGCATTTCCCATTTTCGCCTGATTTCGGGATTCTGCTAGTTTTTCACGCTTCTTTTTACAAACCAGGCAGTGGTGAGAAGGACAATTCCAGCGATCGTACCTGGAAGCAACCAATTCGGTTGAGCTTCGGGTGCTGGATTTTGAACGGTTGGAACTTGCGCTATAGGACTCGATTGGGGAGCGGCTCCTCCTTGAACCGTAACATCGTAGGCAAATTTGAAATTATTAAAATCGTTTTTGGCTTTAGGAGCACCACTAATCTCTAGTGTGTAAATTCCGGCTTTGGGAAAGGTGATCTGTGCGCCTGGAATGCCTTTGTATTGTTCAGCAGAAATGGATTCGAGTTGAGGTTGCGCGATCGTTTGATTGTTAGAAATGACTTTTAACTGGCAATTACAGCGATCGAGTGAAATGATTTCGCCGCCTGCTTTGGTCAATGCAAACCAAGCCTTAGAAGGTTCTCCAGCTTTTGGATTGTGATTCGGCTCAATGTGAAAAATCGATGCGACATTGCCCTCTGTCTTAACATTGTGGGCGTAAACAGGTGAGGCAATAAGTAAGAAAGGAACAAGATAAATAGATTTATTTTTTAGCTGAGACATACCATTTTTCTAATGACAACAAAGACCAGAAAAAGCGCGATCGCACTAACAATACGCTGATCACCAAAAAGATTAAAACGCCAACTCTTACACGATTATTAAAATCAATGCTAATCTCACCTAAGTAATTTGATCCAGCGAAACTGGTATGAATCGCTGCAAGAATCAAAGCAGGAATACTAAATAAATGAATCTTTCGCCAAGCCGAACCCAGTTTAGAAACCGCTTGATCAAAACTTGTCAACGCTGCGGGAATCATTAAGCCAAATGCTGAAATTCCCGACCACATTCCGAATTGTTGAGTCGGAAGTAGAAACACGATCGCGCCTAAATTCCAATTAAACGTGTGATCCAAAAAGTGACTAATGTGCGCCACAGATAAAACAAACGCTCCCACCCCCAACGCCCGTCGATACTTCATCGGAGCCGCCCAAATTCGGCTGATTGGTCGAGCAATTAGCGCCAACATCAGACAAATTAAAGCTGCGTGTCCGGTGTAATCGACCATATCGCTACTTCTGAGCAAAGTCAAAAGACCGATCGTCAAAGTTACCCAACCGCCTAATTTGAACAATTGACTTCGACGATCGCGACTCAGTGCCGACGCAAATAATCCAGTGCTAATCATCATTGGCGCGGTTCCCAATCCGAACGCCAACATCGTGATCGCGCCCTGTGTCGCATTCCCAGTTTCGGCAGCTTTAATCTGTGCAGTGTAGAGAAATCCACAAGGAATCAAGCCCCAAATCATTCCCAGTAATGCAGGTGTTCCCCAATGATTCGATCGAGCTAATTCCGACATGAGCGAATTAAATCGATCGTGCAATTTTCCCTGAATCGGATGCAAAATCGGAACTCGTGGAAGCCAACTCGCATTAATATTTGACAATCCAAACCAAATCAAGAGCAATCCAGTGACGATCGCGAGTCCCCGACGCAGTCCGCTATCAATTCCCGCCAGTTGTCCACCCGCAATCAGCACCGATCCCAAAGCTCCGATCGCAGTTCCCACGATCACATAACTCAGAACCCGTCCAAGATTCAGCAGAACATTAAATCGGACTTGCTGCCACCGAGATTTGCGCTCATGAGACAGCGAAAACGCCACGGTCAAAGGGCTACACATTCCCAAACAATGCCCGAAGCTTCCCAAGAATCCGACGCTGGCAATCAACAATAAATCAAGCATTCTCAACTAAATCGCACAGGTAAGCCGTCCTGAAATGCTAACAATTCTCCAGGCTCGATCGTTGTCCAAACCTCATTATCGGTTAAAGGCGTAGTTGCGATCACTGCGACTCGATCGTTCGCTGTGGTTAATTCCTGAAAATCCACGGTCAAATCGGCATCAATCAAATGCGCTGCTGCAAATGGAGCCTGCCGCACAATGTAGCAAAGTTTCGTCGAGCAATGAACGAAGAACGTTTCCCCATCAGAGAGCAAATAATTGAATGTTCCGTAGTTCGCGATCGCACTGGTGATCGATTTCAAAACTGGATACAACTCAGCAGCGTTCGGTTTCTCGATCGGAAATGCTTGGCGCATCGTATTCAACATCAAACAAAACGCCCGCTCACTATCGGTTTGTCCCACAGGTCGATAGATTCCTTCTGGCTCTGGCTCAAAGTTCGGCAAATCCCCGTTATGAGCAAACACCCAATACCGTCCCCAAAGTTCTCGCCGAAACGGATGACAATTCTCCAAAGCAACTCTCCCAAAAGTCGCTTTGCGAATATGAGCAATCACATGAGTAGAACGGATCGGATAGTTACGAACTAATTCCGCGACTGGAGAACTGGTTGCAGCTTTAACATCAATAAATGATCGACATCCTACTCCTTCAAAAAAAGCAATTCCCCATCCGTCTTGATGTTCATCGGTTCGCCCGCCCCGCGCAGAAAATCCTTCAAACGAGAAGCAAATATCAGTCGGGACGTTGCAGTTCATTCCAAGGAGTTGACACATCGTTTATTTCCAATCGTCGATCGTATCTTCGCTCGATCGCGGTAGTTCCTCATATTCTGGCATTCTTAGTTCTTCTAAAGGTTCTGGCTCATATTCCGCTTTCATCTCAATCTGCAAGGGTCGAATCACTCGCGTCACTGCTTCCTGCATAAATGACTTGATAAATTCATCGCGCCGATTCAGTTGGAATTGTTTTTGCACCACTTCAGAAATGCCACCATCACCCCAACTTTGATTGTTGCGGAAATATTCGATAAAGCTTCTCCCCGCAATTCGAGTGAGATAAGCAGCACTGACACCTTGAATGGCTCGACCTGCGATCAATCCAGCGACAGTGACTTGCATTGCAGTGGTGACAAGCTCGATCGCACCGCGCACAATTCCCAATCCCACGAGTGTTTTTGCAAGTGAAATCGCCATTTCTTTCGCGTGTTCAGTTGTAATCTCACAGCCATAAATCCGCCCAATTTCTACGACCATTTGAGCATTCACAGCCGCAGTTGCTAACAAATCCACCACAGGAATTGGTGTTGCTGCAATCACTCCTGCTCCAATCCATTGATATCGATCGACTAATTTCTCGGCTTGTTTTCGTCGCTGTTCATCAATCAATCGCCGCGCTTCTTCGCCCAATCGCTGAGACTGAATCAAAATATTGTCTGCTAATAAATCCTCGCCTTCAGTTCTGAGAATATGAACAATCCGATCGATTAAATCCGTAACTTCTGGATCAGGGTAAAGCCAGTCTCCAGTCTCAGTTTGCATTCTTGGCGGATTAGCCGCGATCGCGACCACATCATCTAGAGCAACTGTTCCCCGAACTCGCTCCCGCAATCTTGCCAAAATCGCCTCTAAATCTTCTTGCGTATAGAGATCGGCTTTGTTCAGAACCACAATCGATCGCTTTCCAATCTGCGTCAATGCTTGCAACGGCTCATATTCCGACTGTCGCAAATCGTTATCCAGCACAAATACAATTAAATCCGCCTCAGTTGCCAATCGTCGCGCCAATGTTTCCCGTTCAGTTCCCGCGACTCCCGCTTCGAGAATTCCAGGCGTATCAGTAATCACGACTTCTCGATCGACTCCCTGCAATTTCATTCGATAAATTGCGCCCGCCTCAGTCGTTCCCATCGGTGCGCCCACTTTCCCAACGATTTGCCCCATTAGCGCATTCACAAGCGAAGTTTTTCCCGCTGATCCCGTCCCAAAAATTACCAATCGAAATTCTCTTCGGGCAAGATCTTGCTCAATTTGTTTCGACCGAGCAATTAATTCCCGTCGCGCAATCTCATCCTGAATCTGCGCCACCTGTTGCCGCACCGCTTGTAAATTCTCTTGAGCCGCTTCAGTTTTCACCTCTGAAACTCTCGGAGGCGGCATCCTCTTGCGTCGTCTCGCTCGATTCGGCAACCAGAAAAAATAATAAGTAAACGCTGCAATCAACACGCCGAGCAGCACAATCACCAGGAAAATCACCAGATTTGCCAAAAACGGATTCGCGATCGCCCAACTCAATTGCGTGATCGAATCGATCAGCCAGATCACCAGTCCTAAAATGACCGCAATACCGATAACTAGCGTAATCAGTCGAGATGGACGCATAGCGCTAAACACTTGAGGGATGTCTTCTCATTCTGACGGATTCTGCATTATTGCGATCGTTCCATCAGCGTCCTCCAGCGATCATCTTTGTGAAGAGTGTCAAAATCAGGGTCGGTCGTTGCTCTTTGCCGATATTCAGAATCCAGTGAGATCGCAGCTTTGAGATTCTCGATCGCCTGTAAAGCATCTCCAATCCTTGAGTAGCAAGCGGCTCTGGCATAAAGCGTATTGGCATCATTGTGTTTAACCTGTAGCGCTTTGTCATACAGAAAAATTGCGTCTTGATACTGTTCATTTTTCTGTAATGCCTTTCCATGCCGATACCAGACCGCAATATCATCTGGCTGGATCTCCTGAGCTTTTTGATAATCTGCGATCGCTTGTTCTAGATTGCTGACCTGATCAAATGAGTAAGCACGTCCCAGCCATGCAATATAGTCGTTTGGGTCAATTTCTAGCGCTTTGTTGTAGTTCTCGATCGCGGCTTCATAACGCTCTAATCGCCCGTTCACATGAGCGCGATAATGCCAGATATCTGAGTCATTTTCGCCTAATTCTAGCGCTTTATCGTAGTTCTCGACTGCTGCTTCAAAGCGTTCCAATTGAGCAAACAAAATACCGCGACAATACCAATTTCGAGCATTATTCGGGTCGTAATTGATTGCTCTACTGTAAGCTTCAATCGCCGCTTCGTAGCGTTCTAAACAATGGAGGGCAAATCCTCGATTGCTCCAAACTTGCTGATATTCTGGATTGAGTTTTAAGGCTTGGTCATAACTCTCGATCGCATCTTCGTAACGTTCCAGATTACTCAGTAACAGCCCACGATTGTACCAAGCTTGATAGGAGTCTGGTTTGAATTGCAGCGATTGGTCATAGCTCTCGATCGCGGCTTCATAGCGTTCTAATTGCTCAAGTGCAACGCTCCGACTATACCAAACCTGAAAATCGTAAGGTTCGTATGGCAAGGCTTGGTCGTAGTTCTCGATCGCGTCCTCATAACGTCCTAAGTAGTGTAAAGAAATTCCACGGTTATACCAAGTCCATGCAAAATTTGAGTTGAATTGCAGAGATTGATCATAGTTTTCGATCGCTTCCTCGTACCGTTTCAACCGATGAAGTGCAAGCGCCCGATTGCCCCATGCGGTGTGACAGTCAGGCTTAAGTGGAATCGCCCGATCATAACTTTCGATCGCCGCTTCATAGCGTCCCAAACACTTCAGTGCAATTCCTCGACATTCCCAGGCATTATGATTGTACGGATTGAGTTCTAGAGCATGGTCATAACACTGGATTGCTTCTTCGTAGCGTTCTAATGCCGCACATGAATAACCGCGATTTCTCCAAGTCTCATGATTATCTGACTCGAATTTTAGTGCTTGGTCATAACTTTCGATCGCGTCTTCATGTCTCCCCAAATCTTTCAGCGAATCGCCCCGTTTTTTCCAAGTTTCATGATGTTCTGGCTGCAATTCAAGCTGGCGATCGTAACTTGTGATTGCCTCTTCTTCAGATCCCATCGCATCTAACGAATTACCACGATGAAACCAAGCATCTGAATAATCCGGCTTGAGATGAATAAGTCGATCGTAACTATGAACTGCCTCCGTGTAACGTCCTACTTTATAAAGCAAATGAGCACGATCGTACAGCGCGATGAGGTGATCTGGCTGAATCTGAAGGAGTTCGTCATAACTCTCGATCGCTGTTTCAAATTCCCCAAAGGTGCGGTACAGATTGGCTTGCTCTAGCAAGATTTCTACTGGTTCTGAATTGGCAGACATGAGTTGACGATCGCATTTCTTGAGACTCCAAAAGTTTTCCCTGTTCAAATCTTAAAACCACTGCTTTCCTTCCACTAAATCAATTCCTTTCTCCTAAAATCACAATTCTTACCCCCTTGATTTTCTGAATTAGATTTTTTATCGTCAGGAAGTTAACGCTCACAGATTTAGAAGCACAACATTATGAGCCTTTTTGATCAAATTATGAGTGCGGTCGCAAATCCGCAACAGCAAGCCTCAACCAATCAACTGGGCAGCATTTTAGGCATGGCTCAACAACTCACAGGCAACCAAGGACTCGACTCAAACGCCACTCAAGCCGTAATGTCCCTCCTCGGTAGTCATGTTCGATCGTCCTTACAGAACCAGCAAGCCAGTCAAGGCAGCGGACACGTTCAATCCCTCGTGAATCAATTCGCTGGACTCGGCAGCAATCCACAAGCCGTCAGCGCTCTCTTTCCCGGAGGCGCACAGCAGCAAGTTTCTGAAAACATCGCACAACAAACCGGACTGAACGCTGGAACGATTCAATCAATGCTGCCTGTTCTCGTTCCACTCGTGCTCAATCTGCTCCAAAGCGGCTCAGTCCAGCAAGGCGGACAGTCGGCAGGAAATCCCGTCCTGAACGCCTTTTTAGATGCCGATCGCGATGGCGATGTCGATATGGGCGATGTCATGGGTATGGCTGGACAATTCCTCAACCAACGGCGCTAGAGCCAACTGGCAGACGAACCGAGATTCGCCTCCACTCGATCGAGTCCCAAAACCAGAAGAGCGGGCAGATCCTCAAATCCACCCGCTCTTTTCGCGATTAGTAATTTCCTTTACTGAAACTCTTTGCTCCGGCAGGACGCGACTCACGTGACTCACGCGGCTTCGCCTTATTCACCTTCAACTCTCGACCCAGCCATTCTGCACCATCCAACTCCGCGATCGCGGCATCTTCTTGGGCATCGTCCGCCATTTCGACAAATGCAAACCCGCGTTTCCTGCCTGTCTCTCGGTCTGTCGGAAGGCTCACTCGGCTCACTTCGCCGTACTCCGCAAACACTTCTTTAAGATCGTCTTCAGTCGCCTGAAAGGACAGGTTGCCAATATAAATAGTCACGTTACTCTCCAAACCATTCGTGTGAGGGGCGAACTCGGAGAAAGCCGATCGAGCAGAAATCAAACCGCTCAGCCATTTAGCTGTCGCCGAACTCTTGTTTTGAGAGTATTATACTAGACTCACCTCGAAATGAGAAGCACAAGAACTGCCATTCGTCTACCTATAAAAATAGGAATTTCTATCGTTCACCCTGTGAAATCTTATGAGTCTTCCGATGGAATTTGTGACGAAACATTTTTTCAATCCTATGAATCAAAAGAATAATTCTCAGAAAGTTGACAAAACGTTACAGTATTAGGGAAGCTTAAGAATAGGAATCAGTGCTAGTGCGCTGTCCTAGACCGAGCGAGTTTATATCGGAAATGAAGAGGATTCCAAATTTTTTAAGAATTACTTCATTTCTGTCTGTAGCGCAGGCAACAAGCCGTAAGGTTGGGCAAGAAAAGATACCTTCTTAACCTTGCCTTAAGTCTGTAGGTGTACCGTAATGGAGATACCTACATACGTTGCCCTGCGTTTTATTTATGGCGTTTTTTCAAAAGAAAGCTCAACTCGGAGCGTCTCTTTCCTCCCTCGCTGCCCTGACCTTCGGATTGGCAGCTTGTACTCCTCAAACCGCAACCGCTCCTCCTCAAGGCGGTGGCACAACGGGAAGTAGTCCTGCTGCGCCTGCTGCGGGTGGCGGAACTGTATCGATTAATGGAGCGGGTGCTTCGGCTCCGAACTTGTTGTATCAACGTTGGTTTCAGGAATACAACAAGCAGAACCCGAATATTCAAATCAGCTATGACTCGGTAGGTAGCGGCGCGGGTGTCAGACGATTCTTGGATCAAACCGTCGATTTCGCAGCAACGGATGATCCTTTGAAGGATGAAGATCGGGCAAAAGTGCCTGCCGATCGCGGTAAAGCGGTTCAGATTCCATCCACCGGATTGTTTATCGTCATGGCGCACAATTTGAAGGAAGTGCCCGACTTGAAACTGTCACGTGAAGCACTCTGCGGCATTGTCGATGGTTCGATCAAAACTTGGGACGATCCAAAGATCAAATCGAATAATCCCACGGTTCCCAGTCAGCCTCTTACGTTTGTTCACCGCTCAGACGGAAGTGGAACTACAGCAATTTTCACCAGCCACATTGCTAAAGCTTGTCCAAATTGGAAAGGCGGCTCTGGGAAAACAGTGGAATGGCCCACGGGAACTGGAGCGAAAGGAAACGAAGGTGTGACCGCTCAGATTCAGCAGACTCCAGGCGCGATCGGATATACCGAGTTTTCGTTCTCTAAGCAGAACAACTTACCGACTGCGAGCTTGCAGAACAAGTCGGGAGCTTTTATCGCTCCGACTCCTGAAGCGGCTGCAAAAGCATTAGAGGGCGCAACGGTGCCAGATACATTTGCTGTGAGTGTGCCTGATCCAGAAGGCAAAGACGCTTACCCGATCGTGAGTTTGACCTATTTGCTGCTGTACGAAAACCCCAGAGATCCTGCGAAGGCGAAAGCGTTCAACGACTTCATGAAGTGGGCTTACAGCGACGCTGGGAAGCAGTTTGCAACTGAGTTGGGTTACCTGCCACTGCCTGAGACGATTACTGCTAGAGCCACGTCGGCATTAGAAAGCATCAAAGTTGCAGCGAAATAAGCGAGATTGATCGACTAGAGGGATTATTCTCTCTAGTCGATGTGCGATCGCATGGTATTGTTTTCATCACTTTGAGTAAAGAGTTGTTATGGCTACGTCTGCGGATCGTTCATCGCGTATGTCTTGGCGGCGCACAGGTGCGTCTCGCTGGATCGATAATGGATTTGTCTGGCTGACGGCTGCCTTTGCGATCGGGGTCGGCGTATTGCTGTTGACGATCGCAGGTCGAGTCGGAACAGATGCGCTTCCAGCCATTCAAAAGTTTGGACTGGAATTTTTGGTTACAAGTCGGTGGAGCGTTCAAGATGAAATATTCGGCGCACTGACTCAAATCTATGGAACGCTGGTCACTTCGTTTTTGGCGTTGTTGTTAGCAGTGCCCGTCGGCGTTGGAGTGGCACTGTTTTTGAGTGAAGATTTCCTGCCGCCACGAGTGAAACAGCCGATTGTGTTCATGGTGGAACTATTGGCAGCGATCCCCAGTGTGGTTTATGGACTTTGGGGTATTTTCGTCTTGATTCCAGTTCTACGTCCGTTTGGAATTTGGCTAAATGCAAACTTCGGCTGGATTCCGATTTTTAGTACGGCTCCCGCAGGTCCAGGAATTTATGCGGCTGGAATCATTCTGGCAATTATGATTTTGCCGATTATTGCAGCGATTTCGCGAGATGCGCTGGTTGCCGTTCCTGGAGAATTACGCCAAGCCGCGTATGGATTAGGCGCAACACGCTGGGAGACAATCTTTAAGGTACTCTTGCCTGCTGCATTTTCGGGAATTGTGGGCGGCGTGATGCTGGCACTGGGTCGGGCAATGGGTGAAACGATGGCAGTCACGATGGTGATTGGAAACGTCGATTCGATTCGATCGTTCTCGATTCTGGCTCAAGGTTCGACGGTAGCATCGTTGCTGGCGAATCAGTTTGCGGAAGCGAGTGGACTGCAAGTCGCATCCTTGATGTATGCGGCATTGATTCTGTTCTTGCTGACACTGGTGGTTAACGTGTTAGCAGAATTTATTGTTCGTCGATTCAGTATGAAGCTCTAGGCACTCTCGAATTAGTTAAGGACTTGTATGACTTCTCCAGAATTTGTGTCTGCCGGACGGGGCTTAAAGCGCAATCCCAAGTCACCCCGCACCTTGTTCTCTTCAGTGATGACGGTTGTGGCGTTTATTTGTGCTGCACTGGCGCTGATTCCGCTGGCTGCTGTTACCTTCTACGTGGTGGTGAACGGAGCTTCTCGATTGACTCCGAGCGTATTTTTTGAATTGCCTCCGGCTCCAGGATTAGCGGGGGGTGGATTTGGGAATGCGTTTGTGGGAACGTTACTGACTGTTGGAATTTCGGCACTGATGTCCATTCCGTTCGGCATTATCGCGGCGATTTACCTGTCCGAGTTTGGACGCGATACGAAGCTGGCGGAGTGGGTGAGCTTTTTAACCAATGTCTTGAGCGGGGTTCCGTCGATCGTGATTGGTGCGTTCGCTTATGCGATCGTGGTTTTGAACACAGGAACCTTTTCAGCCGTGGCGGGTGGATTTGCACTTGCGGTGTTGATGTTGCCTACGATCGTAAGAACTGCGGCTGAAGCACTCGAAGCGGTTCCAAACGAGTATCGGCAAGCCGCGATCGGGTTAGGATCAACTCGAATGCAAACCACTTTACAGATTGTGCTTCCGGCAGCGATCCCCGCGATTACGACAGGGATTATGCTGGCGTTGGCGCGGGCAGCGGGTGAAACCGCTCCGGTCTTGTTTACGGCTTCGTTTAATCGATTTTGGGCAACTTCTTTATGGGAGCCGATCGCAACGATGTCGCGGTTGGTGTTTGATTTTGCAACTTCTCCCTTTCCGGCTCAGCAGCAACTTGCTTGGGCGGGTTCGTTAGTATTGGTTCTGTTGGTGCTGATTACCAGTGTTCTGTCTCGCATGGTGATTAAACGTCGGTAAAACTTTTTTGAAACGCTCCATCCTTTATCTTTCATGTAACTTATGACTTCCAAAGTTCAGAACGCTCGTCAAACTGAGACGGTCTTTCGCACTGAGAATCTGAATATCTACTACGGCAGTTTCTTAGCAGTGCGGGATGTGACGATCGACATTCCTAAAAATGCGGTGACGGCTTTTATCGGTCCTTCGGGTTGCGGTAAAAGTACGGTAATTCGCTGTTTGAACCGATTAAATGATTTGATCAAGTCGTTCCACATCGACGGCAAAATTTTCTATCACGATCAAGATTTGTACGCGCCAGAAATCGATCCGGTGGAAGTGCGGCGACAGATTGGTATGGTGTTCCAGAAGCCGAACCCGTTCCCGAAAACGATTTATGACAATATTGCGTTTGGTCCTCGACTGCTGGGCTACAAGGGCGATATGGATGAATTGGTTGAACGATCGCTGAAGCAAGCGGCACTTTGGGAGGACGTGAAAGATAAGCTCAAGGCTTACGGGACGGATCTTTCTGGAGGTCAGCAACAAAGACTTTGTATTGCTCGTGCAGTGGCAGTTCAGCCGGATGTAATTCTGATGGACGAACCTTGCTCAGCACTTGACCCGATTTCTACTTTGAAAGTGGAAGATTTGCTGCAAGAGTTGAAGCAGAATTACACGATCGTGATCGTGACTCACAATATGCAGCAGGCTTCTCGCGCTTCGGACTACACGGCGTTCTACAACGTGGAAGCGAACTCGAAAGGACAAAGAACTGGATATATCGTGGAATACGATCGTACCGAGCACATTTTCCAAAATCCACAAGAGCAAGCGACTCAAGCGTATGTCAGCGGTCGTTTTGGTTAATTCTGCAATTCGATAGGCTGGGATAAGGAGGCGCTAGTTTGCCTCCTTTTTTTGTGGGTTGCGGATTTGGATGAAAGTTGCAACTTCTAATCGAGACGGAGCAAATTTCAGGTCGAGAATTCGAGCGGTGATGTTTGAGGATTCGAGCAAACGAAGATCAGTACGCTCTCGAATTACGTTCGCGATCGCTCTTGTAACAGGTTCTGGACTTTCTTGCCCGTTTGCCCAAATTCTTAAATTGTTCAATTGCAGCGATCGACCTTGAATGATTTGCGGTTGTGCTTCTGCAACAATCCTCAGTTTCGCAGGATCGCCTTGTTCTTGGAGTTCGACTTGGAATCGGACGCGGTTCTCTGGCAGTAAGGTGAGTTGCGGATTGAGAAAGTCGTATCGCTCGACTTGTCTGACATCGCGACGGAGCAATCGAATTCCGAGATTTCTTAGTCGAGCGGTGACAAAAGGAGATTTGAGAGCGCGATCGAGATCTGCTTGAGTCAGAACCATCCGAACGCCTGCCTGTAAGGGTTTTTCTAATCTACGGGTTTTGAGTTGAAGCGCGATCGCATCGGTTTCAAGCTCTAAAGTATCAATGCGGAGGTCTTTAACTGGAAACAGTCCGCGTCCTGCAATGCGAATGCGATCGGCGCGACCTTGAACAATCTGATAGCTCGGAGCATTATCGACGCGAACTTGTAGCTGTTCTGCGGCGATGAGTTGCTTGCGGATTTGAGATTCTGCAATGCGATCGACCACGATTCCGGTCGGGGAAAGAATGCCAAATAACGTTGAGAGTAGGACAGTGAAGAAATCCATACGAGGGCGAACTACGTTTATCGTTAAGGTTATCAAGTTCTTTATCAATCTGATGCTTGGGCTTCCGTCACTTTGGGTTGTGCTACGATCGATGAGCTAAGCGAGTAGTACATAAGATTATCAATCGACGCTATGCCTGAGAATGTTCGTTACATTACTGATGAGACTGGCAAACAGATCAGCGTAGTACTCGATCTAGAGGCATATCAGCAGCTTTTAAATCCTCTATTAATAGATAAGAAATGTTTAGTTGGGCTAACCCGCGAGGAGTTGGAAACTCTAGCAAATTGCCGACTTGCATCATCTGAGCAAGCTGGTTTAGAGGAGCTTTTGATCAAGCAATCAGAGGGTTCTATTTCAGCAGCAGAAAGAGTTGAAATGGATCGGATTCTGGTTGAGGCTGATCGGCTCATGGTTCTGAAAGCACGTGCTTCATATACTCTGAAGCGACTTGACGAGGCGGCTACCGTTGGATGAGTCGCTATATTTCTGTTGAATTACAACGCCAGCTTCGGACTCAGTTTCGCGATCGCACTTGTTTATTTCGATCACTCTCTTGTCCGTGTTTCTGGATTGAACTTTAGGCTTGGATCGATTGATTGCGCTTGGCGGTATTTGGCGATCGACATCTCAAACGACTGCAACCTCGCACCCCACTCCGGGCACATCCTTCTCCCGATGCCGAAAGATTAACAACCACCCACGGATATTTGATGGTACATGCTACGATCGACGAATTCTCTCAGAGCGCTGATATGACTCTTTCGATCAATCATTCTACTGCTAATGAGATCGCGGCTTCAATTTCTGCTGAATTGCTGGACTATTTACAACAGCAGCAGGAATTGTTTGAACAGTCTCGATCGCGATTAGTGGAAGGGTATGAAAGAAAGTTTGTCTGGTTTGAAAATGGGCAAGTCTTAGATAGTGATGTAGACGAGTCTACTTTGTTTTTGAGAATATCGGCTGAGTTTCCTGAGCGTCCTTTGTTTATTGCACAAGTTTTACGAGCAGAGCCGAAACGAGTTGTGCATTCAGGATTTCTGGGAGCTAGGTAGAGATCGTGACGAGTTTTGAATATCAAACTTTTGCAGATGGAATTCCAGCGATTCCAATTTTATCTGTGAGACTGTTTCAGCCTGGTCAACCCACCTCGGCGCAGTTTGAATGTGCAAGCATTTTAGATACAGGCTCAGACTGTACGCTCTTACCTTTACCTGTTCTGGTGAAGGCGAAGGGGCAACCGATTCACAGAATGACTTGGATTCCAGTTTGTGGAATGGAAGTCCTTGCGATTCCGATCATTGTTGGATTGGTATTTGCTCAGCATGAGCTTTTAAGTGTGCGAGTTTACGGATGTGCTGTTGAGGAAATTGGAGAAACAGGTTTAATGGGTCAAGATATTTTGAATCGCTTTCAGATCGAGTTTGATGGACTAGCACTTACTTTCCATGTTAGGAAGGTGTCTCCACTCCCTACCCCTGTGGACACACCTTCCTAACATCTTCTCGATGCCGAAAGTCCTTCAACTTTTCACACCCTTGCCGCAGCAGGTCATCAAGTCCGCCATCAACGGTGAGTCCTTTGTCGATATCCCAGATACGGAGAATACGATTGTTCGTAAGCGTAAGAATTTGAGTGCCATCTTGAGTAAACCCAAGCGCAAGATTGTCGGATTCGCGGCGGCTTATCTGTCTAAACTGCAAATTTGATGAAGTAGAGCCTGAGTATTCTGCAAGTAATCTGCCTCGCAAATCGTAAAGTCGGGTGATGTCTTCCTCTATGGAAGTTGCCAACACTTGCTGACCATCTGGGCTGAAAGTTGCAGCAACACCTGGAACTTCTAAAAGTTTCTTACCTGCCAAATCATATAAATAGCTTGTATTCTCATCGTCAAGCAAAATCTTCTGACCATCAGGACTGAAGCTGGAGAGTATGCCTGGAAATTCAACGAGTTGTTTGCCGGATAAATCGTGCAGATATGTCTTACCGTGATGTCTAACCAAGATATGATTACTGCTAGGGGTAAAGGTGGAGTCGCTACTTTGAAACTCTGCAAGTTGCTTTCCTGTTAGATCATGTAGCCGACTAATTGCACCAGATCCAGTGGTAAGGATCTTCTTGCCATCAGGGCTAAAACTGGCAGAAACACCTCGAAACTCTGACAGCTTCTTCCCAGACACACCATACAACATTTGAGCGTTTGCAAAAATTGAAGTAAGAATCTGCTTACCACTAGAACTGAACTGCTGAGGAGCGCCTCGGAATTCTACAAGCTTTTTACCTGATAGCTCATACAACTGACTTCTATCATAATTTCCAGCAAGGACATATTTGCTATCAGGACTAGAGATAGGATTACTGCCCTGAAATTCTGCAAGTTTTTTACCCGATAGATCATGGAGATAACTCTTATAATCGTCCCAAGTAAAAATTCGGCTGCCATCTAAGCTGAATTTAGGCATAGAACCTTGAAATTCTGCAAGTTTCTTGCCAAAAAGATTATACAACCGAACTCTCTTGTCATCTGAAGTGAGGATTTTTTGACTATCAGGGCTGAAAGCATTCCGTTCTTCTAATGAGATTTGTAGTTTTTTACCTTCCAAATTGTAGAGCCGAATATTGCCAAAAAGATCCTGAGTGACAACTCCCTGTCCGTTGAAATTAAAAAAGTGAGGAGAAGAACCTCGAAACCTCAAAAGCTCTTTACCCGACAGATCATACACTTGGCTGATTTCGCCATTTCCCGTAATAATATGATTACTGTCAGCGCTGAAGCTAGGAAAGCTCCCTTCAAAGAGTTCATTCAGTGTTCCGTCTGTGAAATTGTATCCTTGAAGTGTGTTCCCATTCCACGTTTTCAATTCCGCAAACAAGAAAGATGTCCCAAAGTTGCCCCGAAATTCTGTAAGCTTTTCACCTGTTAAAGCATGGATTTGGATTACGTCCTCACTGACAGTCATTACTCGTCTACTATTTGGGCTAAAGCGAGGATATTTCCCTTGAAATTCTGCTAATTTCTTGCCTGCTCTATCGTATAGTCGAATTGTGTTATCTGCCCAGGTCAGTATTTTTTTGCCATTTGGACTAAAGCTAGAATTGATCCCTTGAAATTCTACTAATTTCTTGCCTTTCAAATCACATAGCCAAGTTTCAGTACCATTTTGTTTTAGAATCTGTTTGCCATCTGGGCTGAAGCTGGGAAAACTCCCCTGAAATTCTGCCAGCCTTCTACCTGCCAGGTCATATAACCGAATTTTTGAACTATCCCACGTTAAAATCCGTTTGCCATCTGGGCTGAAGCTGGGAAAACTCCCCTGAAATTCTGCCAGCCTTCTACCTGCCAGGTCATGTAATTGGCTTTTGGTACTATTGCCAATTAGAACCAGATTACTGCTCGGACTAAAACTAAGAAAGCTCCCCTGAAATTCTGCCAGTTTTCTACCCATGAAGTTATGTAAGTAGATTTTGTTATTATTATGTACTCCAATCTTTTGGCTGTCGGGGCTAAACTTAGAAAAGATGCCTTGGAATTCTGCTATTTTCCTGCCTGATAGATCTTGAAGTTGAGTCGTCGAGCCAGTCCCGATCAAAACATACTTATAATCGGGACTGAATCTGGGAAAGAAGCCTTGAAATTCTGCTTGCTGCATGTTTAAGTTTACTGCTGTCCTTAGTGCAAGTAATGGACTAACTGCAACAAGGGCATTGTTACTATCTAAATTCTTTTTATGCGTTAGCGATTGAACTTCACGACCCAGCTGTAATGCTTCGACTAGCACAGAGTAATCGCGGTAATAGTGGATAGGCTGTCTTAGAAGTGATATCCCTTTGCGCTCTAGCACTGTTCCTTGCTGGACAGTTTCTTTCTCTAATTCTGCTGCTTGTCTAGCTTTCTGCGCCTCGATCGACCTTACCCCTAAAAAACCTGCTCCAACTGTAGCAACTCCCAACATTGCGGCACTGATTCCAGTTGCTATTGCCAGCCGCTTCTTTGCTTGGTCTTCCGTCTCTTCAACTGCTCGACTCGCCCGAATATAGTTCTGTTGCAACTCAGTCGGTTTTGGCTCCTTCGTTTCTCCCTGCCTTAACCATTCCTCAGCCACACGCAACTCATCGCCCTTTAAGCCAAAGCTCTCATTTCGCTTTTGTTCCTGCCACTCGATCGCTCTCAACTCCAGTCGAGTGTGCATTCTCACATGCTCCAAATCCCGATCCATCTCGGTGATCAATCTCTGAAACTGCGGCTCAAATCGATCGGGGTCTTGAAAAAAGATCCACTGCACAGGCTGAAGCGCAGCATGAACTGGAACCCCATCAACCGCACGATACACGATCGGGATCAATCGCTTATTGTGCTGCACCGCATGATCAATCTCCCGTCCACAAACCTGCGAAACCAAAGAATCTGGACTAATCACAAACACAAACGTATTTGCCGCCTCAATCCCACGCTGAATTTCTTGCCACCATTCTGCGGTGAGTGGAATATCATTCCAATCCACCCAAGTATCACGGTTTTGCGCCTCTAGTGCTTGATGTAACTTCTCGACAAACGGCTTATCCTTCCGGGAATAAGAGATAAAAACGTCGCGCATGGTGCTTTCGTTGATTTTTTCTCAGCTTCCCATACTATAAAACCTCAGTGGTCGAAAAAGGGGATGTGCTGAATGTTTTTGCAGATGGTTCGTGTAGGAGGAAAGTTAAGCCTCTTTAAGATCGATCGCGCCTTGTCTCAAGATTTGCCATCCGTCACCCGTCCATTTTGCAACGGTTGAGGGTGTTCCCGATGCGACTTCATCAGAATTCGACTCTAGGATTAATACTTCTGGAAACTCTGCGGCAATTTCTGCCATTGATAGCAGTGCAGGTTGTCCCGATCGATTGGCGCTCGTAGTGGCTAATGCACCTGTTTTTGCGAGAATTTGACGGGCGATCGAATGATTCGGAACTCTTACACCGATCGTGGTTGGGTCAGCCGGATTCATTGCCGCAGGGACGCGATCATTTGCGGGAAGCACTAACGTTAATGCACCGGGTAAGTATTGTTTCGCGATCGTATTCCAGGTTTCTAATTCTCGATCGCTTCCGGTGACGTATTGCCAAAGTTCTTCGATTTCGCTTGCCATTAGAATCAGCGGTTTATCAAGACTGCGCTGTTTTGCGGTGTAGATTAAATTTGCTCGATCGGGCTTTGCTGCTAGAGCGGGAACGGTATCAGTTGGAAAACTCGCGAGATGTGTTCCGGCGCGAACGGATTCAACTAGCGTTGCAAAAGGGACTTGTGGCATAGGTCATTCAAATTGAGGCTCTTAGTCTATCATTCTCAACGATTGTGAGAGCGATCGCCCTGTTCCCCCACGTCGAACTAAGATCAATTCTGCACTGATGCTGATTGCGATCTCTTCGGGGGTTAACGCTCCAATGTCTAGACCGATCGGGGCATGAATCGATCGTAGTTTTTCTCGTGAAATTTCTGAGGTTTGAAAGACTTGTCTCACGCGCTTTTCACTGCCAATCATTCCAATGTAGCGACAGGGAATTGCTCGATCGACTAACGCTTTCAATGCTGCTAAATCGTATTGATAGCCGCGTGTGACTAAGGCTGCATAAAGTTGTGTGTGTGTTGAAAGAGTGCTGACTACTTCATTGATTGAGTGATTGAAAATCTTTGCGTTGGGATAGCGATCGACATTTGCCCATTCCGTTCGATCGTCTTGTACTATCACTTGAAATCCAATCAAATCTGCAACTTTCGCGAGTTGAATTCCACAATGTCCTGCTCCAACAATTAATAGAGTTGGCGGAGGTTCGATCGTTTCGATAAAAGCTGAATCAGGACAATCATCGGATAGATAGGGGAATGAATCGAAAGGAGTCACGATCGACACGGATTGCCCCGATTCGAGTTGGCTTAAGATTTGCTCGATTAAAGTTGCTCGATCTTCGTCCCATCGTTCCAACCAAACCCGCATCACGCCGCCACAAATGCCCTGAGTATCCCGCTGCGGTGCGCCTGTGAGATCAATCTCTACCGATTGGTTTTCGCCTGTTTCCAGTACTCTTAATGCCTGTTGAATGACTTTTGCTTCCCCGGCTCCACCCCCGATCGTGCCAAAGATTTGCCCAGTTGCATCAATGATCATCTTTGCACCCACTTCACGCGGCACAGACCCTTTGATTTGAACGACAGTTGCTAGTACAGCAGGCAGTCTTTTGAGAAGCTGGCGATAACAATCAAGCATAGTGAAATTAGGTTGAGATGACTTGGCGGGTGATGAGATGCAGAAGTCGATCGACGTTCTCAAAGATTTTAACGATGTTGGAGAACTGGAAACACGATCGCTCTATCCTTCGCCTGCCACTCATAACACTTGCTGATAAACTAAAATCGATGACGCTGGCTTGCACTTCCATCCGAAATTTAGTAATGCTTTCAGTCATTTGTTTCACCTGAATCGATAAAAATTTCGATTTTTCGTTATTGTCCAGGTGAGACATATCACGATTTCAAATTTGGTGAGTATAAGTACACCACCTACACATCACGAGAAAAATAAATTTCGGTTTATCGCTCGACCCGGCTAGGTACTATACTAGAAAAGTTGTTTAAATCTTCGAGTCAAACGAGGAACGTTCAATGTCGCGATATCGAGGACCCCGCCTCAGAATCACCCGTCGTCTGGGAGAATTACCCGGACTGACGCGAAAATCCGCTCGTCGAGCTTATCCGCCCGGACAACACGGACAAGCTCGTAAAAAACGCTCAGAATATGCGGTTCGTCTGGAAGAAAAGCAAAAATTGCGATTCAACTACGGTGTGAGCGAAAAACAACTGCTTCGCTATGTGCGGAAAGCGCGTCGTGCAGCAGGTTCGACCGGACAGGTTCTTCTGCAACTGTTGGAAATGCGGTTGGATAACACCGTCTTCCGTTTAGGAATGGCTCCCACAATTCCGGGTGCCCGTCAGTTGGTCAACCACGGTCATGTAACTGTCAATGGCAAAGTTGTAGATATTGCAAGCTACAACTGCCGTCCGGGAGATGTGGTCGCAGTGCGCGATCGCGATCGTTCTCGCAAGTTAGTCGAGGCGAATCTGCAATACCCTGGATTGTCTAACTTACCGAGTCATTTGGAGTTCGATAAGAACAAGATGACTGGAAAAGTGAATAGTGTGATCGATCGTGAATGGGTCGCGCTGCAAATCAATGAACTGCTGGTCGTTGAGTACTACTCACGTCAAGCTTAAGGTTTTGTCCGACATCGATATTCACCGCGGCAATTGAATATCTTAAACAACCTCCCACGTTCCGTCAGCGTTGGGAGGTTTCGTTTTCTAACGATTTGAATCGATCGCCGCTCTCGAAATAGATTCGTCCTGTAGATCCCTGTGATCAATAAGCCGAGTAGTCCGAGACCATTGATGATCAGAAAAAAGGTTTCCAGTCAATGTGATCTGAAGCTAGATGTAATATTGGCAAATTGACAAGACTGCCAAAAAAAATCTGCTACAGCTATAGCAATCCTACCTGAGATATGAAATAGACCTTTCCAGAAATTTACAAGCGTTACTGTTCCTGGGTTTGAGGATGGTCTCACCAGAATAGTTGCCGAACGCAATCATGCGGGTTTGCAGCAGTTTCCATCAGCCATGAACAATCAACATTGAGGACTTACATCGTCATCACCTCCCGTTTTTTCTACTGCTTAAACAGGCAATTGAATTGCTCCTAACCGCAGTCGGACTAAGCCACAAATCGCTAAAATCACCTCTGAATAATTATCTTTTCTCAATCGCACAACCTCTTTGGCAGCCCGGAAGATTTTCAGGTGGCGCATCAGATGTTCAATCACAATCCGTTCCCCTGCAAAAATGCGATTGGCTTCGATTTGTGGCTCACTGAGTTCCCGTCATGAGCGGCTTTTTGTGCGGCGTGCGAGTGCGATCTGCTCCTTGATAGGCTTTGTCTCCAGCAAAGGTCTGCATCTGTTGAAACTGAGACTGCTGTTGCCGAAACAAGGTGACATCCGCACTCGGTCCGGGATGGGCAACGGTGACATCGACAATATCACTGCCATCGGGCAAGCCAATCACCGATTGCTCGTAGGTCGTCTGCTTCTTTTTGCCAGAGTAGTGTTGCTTCTGAAGTTCCAAGTCACCAGGGCGTTGACGCACCTGCTCGGTGCTATCAACAATCAACTCCCACTCCACCAGCATTTCTGTGATGACTGCCCATGCTGCCTCGCAGTCCTCAAATTCCTCACACAGACTCGCGGGCAAAGCTTGGCGCAAAAACTGCACCCAATAGTACACCACTGCATGAGCTTGGCTGGCACTCACCTCAAACGTTAAGCCTAAAATCTCATACGTCGGGTAGTGTCGCAAGTAGTACAAGCACAACAAAATCTCGGTTTCGGCACTCAACGCGCTTGGACGACCTGCTCCAGCGGCATTGACTCGAATCTTGCGGGCATTCTGTTCGGCTTGATGGTCTGCTTCTAACTGTCGGAGATAGGTGATTAACGGCAACAATTGCTCATATTCAATCCCCAAAAGTGAGCGACTGCGATGCGGAAAAGTCTGGATATAATGGAATAGATTTTTCATTCGATGGTGAGCGGTAAAAATTCCGTCCTACCATCTTTTTTCTGCCTAATTTAATTTTTGAATACGTCTAAAGGAACCTGAATTTGGCTGAAGGGGTAAGCGATGACCGTTGTATTCGCTGTACTCTCCGGGAAGTGCATAAGCTTTACAGTTTGGAAAAATCTCAAGCTGTCCTAGAGAAATTGAGATTTCCTGCGCTTCTAGGCAACGTTTAAGAGTTCTCGCTAATCCAAAAGTCGAAACCTCATAAGGAAGTGGAATGTAAAGATGCAATCCTTCTGAGTAACTAGATCAGATGAGAATTGTGCGATGGATGCCGATCGTTTCTAGTGCAGCTTGTATTAATGGAAGTGATTCTGGGTTCTGAACAAGGTGGTAAGCACTACCTCGATCGATGTCAATCAGAGCGTATTGAGTCTTAGAGCCAAACCTTACACCGATTAATTCGTCTTCCTGCCGCTTCTGCCATAACAAACGAGGACTCAGACAATACTTAACGGTTCTCCACTCTGAATCAGGCTCATTAGCGCGGGCGATCGCCTTCCATTTGTAAGAAAAAATCTCACTCAGACGTTGAGCTATTCAGCAGCAGCCCCGCGCTCTATGCGAAGCATGAGCGTCGGGAAGAATGCGAGCGAGTCGAGGAGCGTTCTCCGACCAATGCCGCAGGCGAGGGAGGAGAACAGCGACGAGACGAGCAATCTCCTATGCTGCAAACGAGTATGGTACAATTGGCTTACCCGCCAAAGTGGGCTTAGTGTTTCAGGGCTTCCCGCCTTGCTGTCTAGCTCGAATGCCTCTGAACGACTTGCGAGAGTCGTCATGTACGATGAAGGGCTAGAACTGGGAGTAGAAAGCAATTTCTTCACAAGTTTTCTCGCAGATACAAACTCAATACGTTGTCTCCGGTGGGTCATCACGGGGACGTAAAACCAAAGCTCAGGAAATGTCCGATGCAATAGCAGGAGTCACTGAGAAGCCCGCGTTCTATCGCTTTGCGATGAGCGTCGGGAGATGTCACCTATTGGATTACCTGGTAAAGCATCACGAGACTTATCAGGGAAAGCCATTTCTATTTGCCTCTATGAATTTCATCAATGTGGAATTTGAACTCTAGTGAATTTACTTAGCTACTGGTAATTGATAGTGAGTGCTTTACAGCATCACAAACCTTAAAAAGTCATAGTGTCACTGGGGCGTTTTGATTTACGCCAAGCCTTTTTTTGGTTGCTAGGTTGATTCTCAAAGAAGATTGCGATCGCTCGTTCATGCGCGTGCAAATCATTGCGGTTAATCATCCAATCTAGAAGAAGACTTTTGTTGTAGCGGATCGATCGAGAATTGACTCTAATCCAATGGATGCCTTCTCGCAAAAGCCCTTTAGCTCTGAACTTCTTCAAAGTGTCTGGAGCAAATCCAATGAGCTTCGCAGCTTCATGCTTGCCAATAAAAATGCACTGTTCGGAAAAGTCGCAATTATTGTTCAAAGTTGTTTACCTTTTACACAGTAGGAGGACTAAGCGCAATCACTTGCGCGGATTAAGAGGTCCCATTGCGAGGTAAACCGATAAATTTTAGCGCTCCAGTCTTTTCCGCTATCTAGCTAGATTTCGTGAAGCATAGGCAACACTAACACGAGAATCGGAAACGATCGCATTTTTTTGAGATTATTAGCTCTGTTGAAATTGTTAAATTTCAGGAAGTGCGGGATGACTGCCAACAACTCCAGCATAATGCTTCAACAACGTTTCCAAATCGTGCCCAGTGAATTTCGCAACTAGCACAGGACTCTTTCCACTTGCAAGAACAAGACTGATGTATGTATGGCGAGTGTTGTAAAACTTTCGGTAGGAGACACCCGCCGCTTCTAACATTTTCCTCTAGCCGCGCTGCGAGAAGTTGTGGTCATCAATTCCTAGTCCTCGTGGCGATGGAAAGACCAGATCATCTGGTTGTGCATTGGCTGATTTTCTAGCCAGTAAGAGATTTTGTACTTTGGGATTGAGAGCGAAATGCCGGTCCTTGTTCATTTTTGGCGGGCATCGTTTTCCCCGACTCCATATCTCACCGATCCAAATCCTTGAGCAATTATCGAATAGATGCTTCCAACGAAGACCGATCGCTTCACCAGTTCTACAACCTGTGCAAAAGCAAAATTCCACCAGGTCAGCGTACCAGGCATAATATTTGTCCCGTCGAAATGCCTGGATGATTGCCTCCATTTCCTGTTTGCTAAACGGTTTAGGTTTCTGCTTGGGCGGGACTTTGACCCGCTTCGCCGCTGTTTTCCAAGGGTTGTGGCTTTCTTCATGCCATTTCCAAGCTGCTTCTAACTCCTGCAAGCGGCGTTTGACCTGGTTTTTAGACAAGCCCTGTTTAAATTGATGCTTGACGAATTCTTCCACACTGCGATCGTCCAAGAGTTTCACAGACTTATTGGGAAAATGCTGTTTCAAATAATTGCAAGTCGCTCGGTATTTCTCCATTGTTTTGGGCGTGACTTCTTTCGCTTTATATTCCATAAAGTTGCGAAACAAGGCGATTACGGTTAACTGAGGCGACTGCTCGATCTCCGCTTGTTTTTGCGGCTTATACCTTGCAAGCGTTGGGTCAAAGTGCCCAGATTTAATATCCAGCTCAATTTGCGTCGCAGTCTGTTGTGCGATCGCTCGGTTCGTTTTGGTATCGGGCAACCCAATGGCAAAAGCACGGCGTTTCCCTTGATAGGTAAATCGCAAGCGTAACCACCCTTTATCGGCTTCAGTTTTAACCGTTCCTTTAGGGGTCTTAGCAGCGTTGCTTAATTGGCTCACACTGGTTCTAGCAGCAATCATAAGCGTCAACGTTCCTTTAGTACGCTCGCATTATATTCGCCCGATTTTCGTCTACCAGTTGTCTACCAATAATGGGTCTAAACTTCCCAATAAATCCCCAATCTAGTGCCTTGTTGAGAATGGGCAGCCGATACAAATTGAGCATAGAAACGCGAAAACCCGCTCATTGAGCGGGTTTCAAATAAAGCCCGTGACGAGGATTGAACTCGTGACCTCACCCTTACCAAGGGTGTGCTCTACCACTGAGCCACACGGGCAGGCTGTGAATGGGCCGAGCTGGATTTGAACCAGCGTAGGCGTAGCCAGCGGATTTACAGTCCGCCCCCATTAACCACTCGGGCATCGACCCTTGCCATTCACAGTTACTAATCATAGCACAGGATTGCGGATGAGAAGACCTAAAAATCTAAGATTTTTTGGACAGGACGATCGCAGGAATCAAAAACTGAGTCAACGTATGGGCATCAACCCCAAGTTCTGTCCGGGTTTGAGCCGCCAAAATTCCCGCTTCAGCGTGCCACCAAGCAGCCGTTTGGGTGAGATCTAAGAGCGGAACTTTGCTTTGAGCGGCTGAATTTTGCGCTAGGAGTCCGCCGAGTAGCCCAGTTAGCACATCGCCACTACCACCGCGAGCCAGCGCGGGAGTACTTTCTGGGTTGATTCGGACTTGTTCTTCAGGAGATGCGATCGCAATTCTCGCCCCTTTCAATAAGACGATCGCACCCGTCGATTTCGCCGCTTCTTTTACCGCAGTTGCCCGACAATTCATCTCCAAATCGGGAAATAATCGCTTGAATTCCCCTGAATGCGGAGTCAGAATCGTTGCCGCTTGGCGCTTTTGTAGAGTGGGGATTGTTCCAAATTGCGCTAGAGCATTGAGTCCATCGGCATCTAGGACGATCGGGAGATCGCTTTCCAAAACTTGCTGAACAATGGGAGCCGCATCTAAGGTTAGACCAGGACCACAAGCGATCGCATTAAATGAACTTAAATCGAGATCTGGCAGTTTCGCGATCTCGCCTGATTCCGTTTCAGGGCAGCCGATAATCAGCGCTTCAGGAAGATGAGAAGACAGCATCGGTTTGAGCGATTCAGGAACCGCGATCGATAACATACCAACTCCGCTCGATCGTCCTCCTAATCCAGTCAGTAACGCGCCTCCTGCATACCGACGCGACCCGCAGATTAGAAGTGAATGTCCTATCTTGTACTTATGCGTTGAGGCGGGACGCTTCAGAGGCAGAGCGGACATTGCCCAGTTTGAAGTCACTCGCTGAATTTGAGGAGAATTACCGAGAATTGCGGCAATGTCAGCGAGGGGAATATCAAAATCAATCAGTTCTGCCTGTCCAACGAATTCTAGAGCTTCGTCTTGCAGTAAACCGAGTTTCCACAAGCCGAGACATAGAGTATAAGTGGCTCTGATCGCAGTTCCGAGCGATCGACCTGTATCGGTGTGAAGTCCGGACGGTAGATCGATACTGACGATCGACACATTCCATTCATTGATTCGATTGATCAGCGACAAAATCGGTCCCTCAATCGCTCGTGTCAATCCGAATCCAAACAAGCCATCGATTAGAAAATCGGACGATCGCAAACTCTCAATATCTGATTCACAAGGAATCCCCAAACTTTTTGCATACCGTAAATGGCTATCAGTTAACTCTTTGAATCGAGAAAAGGGACAGCACAACCGCACCTCATAGCCCCGAAAGTGCAACTCTCGCGCCACCACCAGCGCATCTCCGCCGTTGTGTCCAGAACCGACGAGAACTCCAACCTTACAGGGCGGAAAAAGATTAGAAATACGATCGCTTAATCGTCCCGACACTTTTTCCATCAATGCCGCGACAGGCATTCCCGCATCGAAAAGACGGTGTTCAATCGATCGCATTTGATCCGCAGTCACGATCGTACGGTGAATTTGCTCTAGCCTGAACTCTGAAGAATGCACAACACAATTCCAATCACAGCACTTTCAGGCTACCAAGCAAACTCAAACTCGCAAATTCGATTTTTACGAGCTTTTTGGCTGCATTAAGCGGAGAAACGTAAACGTTGTTACAAAAAAGAAGGGCACGAAAAACCATTCGGGCGAATTGCGGTACACCCAAATCATAAGAACCAGCCAACAAATTAGGCTGACCAGAGCGAGAAGATCACGCATAGCGCACCTCGGCGATTACCAGGGAATTTTTATATTCTTCAGCAGTTGTACCGAGCGCTCAGTCAAAGTTGCTGCTAAATCAATTAATTCTTCGTGAAGATTGCTGTCGATCTCACACCATGACTCAGGAATCCAGTCCAGACTAGATTTACCGGACTCCGCAATCTTACGCATCTCACTTAAGAAAGACGCTGTGAATACGGACTGTCTCGAATCACATGTGTCCCGGAAGCGGAATGACTTCGCTAAAATAGATGAAAACCAGCGCGAGGCTTGCTTGATGCAATCACCGACCCTTTTGATTTCTAAAGAGCTACCCAGCTTGAACTATTCCTACACCCCGGACAGATTTGATGAAACGTGGGAGGCTCCCTTGTCGATTCTGCTTGGACTGGGGCGAGCGGCTGGAGCAGATTTTATTGAATTTTTCTTAGAGCGCGTTAATTACATTAGCTGCATGGCGGAAGATGACGCGATTACTAGCATTGCACCCCGATTGGCAACGGGCGCAGGGGTTCGAGTGTTTCGCGGCAAAGCAGATTGTTATGTTTCGACGAATGATCTGTCGTTTAATGGACTGAAAGCCGCACTTGAAAAAGGGTTATCGATTATGGGCTTGCATTTGCCTGCTCCCAATTCGTTTATTCCTGAAATTCATCTCGAACTGTTGCGCGATTACGCCACCAAAAAGGGCAAAGAAGCGTGGCTCGGTCAGTCGAGTTCGATGCGGGAAATGGGCGATGTCTTGCTAGCAGCGAATGGATCGCTTTCTCAAAAGGCAACTCATGTTCAGTCGCGCCGAGCCGTTTATTTCCGTGATTGGCAAGAGGTTCTGGTCGCTTCGAGTGATGGCACGTTTGCACGAGATATTCGCTTAACCCAGTCGGTGGGTTATAGCTTGCTGTGTGCAGATGGAACGAATCGATCGTCCATTAATAAGCGTGTCGGCAGTACCAGCGAACCCGATTTCCTCAGAACTTGGAACTATGCCAATGATGCGGAAGAAGTGGCAGAATCGGCTGCGAAAATGCTGTATGCGGATTATGTCGAGTCGGGCAACTATCCCGTTGTCATGGCGAACGAATTCGGCGGTGTGATTTTCCATGAAGCTTGTGGGCACTTGCTCGAAACGACTCAGATCGAGCGTAAGACCACTCCATTCGCTGAGAAGAAAGGTGAGAAAATTGCTCACGAAAATCTCACTGCCTGGGATGAAGGCATTACTGCTGATGCGTTTGGCACGATCGATATGGACGACGAAGGGATGCCTGCTCAACGCACGTTGTTGATCGAAAATGGCATTCTGAAGAACTTTATCAGCGATCGAGCTGGCTCAGTGCGAACTGGACATCCCAGAACCGGAAGTGGTCGCCGTCAAGGTTATACTTTCGCTGCTGCAAGCCGGATGCGGAACACCTATATCGCTCCGGGTGAGTATGAGATTGATGACTTGTTTGCGTCGATCGACAAAGGAATCTATTGCAAAAAGATGGGCGGCGGTAGTGTTGGACCGACCGGACAGTTTAACTTTGCAGTCGATGAAGCGTATTTGATCGAAAACGGCAAAGTGACCAAGCCGCTCAAAGGTGCAACTTTGATTGGAGAAGCCACCGAGATCATGGACAAGATTTCGATGTGTTCCAAAGATTTGGGATTGGCAGCGGGATTCTGTGGTTCTGTCAGCGGGAGCGTTTATGTCACGGTTGGACAGCCGCATCTGAAAGTAGATTCGATCACGGTCGGTGGACGCTAAGGAATGTGAATTTATTAATGCCGAGAATTTCGCCCTCATTCCCTAACCCCTTCTCCCAGAGTGGGAGAAGGGGAACCGGAACTCTTGCTCCCCTCTCCCACTCCTACCGTGTATACATAAGTCTCTTGCACTTCGTTGTGGTCAGATCGTGCCCCCTAAATCCCCCATTCTGGGGGACTTTGAGCCAGAGAAATTTCTAGAATTCCAAAGCGTTTTTATCTTCAAAGTCCCCCAAATTTGGGGGATTTAGGGGGCTGAAGCCGATTCAACCGAAGCAAAAACGACTTGTGTATACACAGTAGCTCTCCCACTCTGGGAGAGGGGTTGGGGGTGAGGGCGAGTCGTCTTTGCAATTACCGATCTTATTTAATTCACGATCCTAAGGAGAAACAAATGGCAAAGGTTCAAGAGATCGCAACGGCAGCCCAGGAAGCCGCAAAGAAATTGGGTATCGAAAAATTTGATATCTATGGATCGTCGATCGATGAAACGAGTGTTCAAGTCGATCAAGGCGAACCTCAGCAAATGAAAGCCTCTCAGCGATCGGGTGTTACGGTGCGCGTGTGGAATGAAGACCATAGCGTTGGTGTGACTTCTACGACTGATGTTGATCCGATCGGTTTAGAGCTTGCATTAAAAACCGCAAAAGAAGCAAGCTACTTCGGAGTCAAAGACAATGCTCCCGATTTCAGCCCAGAAGCAACGGCAAAAACGGCTGAAGTGAAAAGCGAGCATCTTCCACAAGCTCCGGTTTCTCATTTGTTAGAGACGCTAATCAAAGCAGAGAAAGAACTATTAGCGGCACATCCCGCGATCGCAGGTGTTCCCTACAATGGATTGGCGCAACGAGATATCGATCGTTTTTATCTCAATAGCCAAGGTGCATTACGACATGAGGCACATTCTTATGCGTCCTTGTATCTGTACACCAAGACTGAAGAAGAAGGTCGCAAACCTCGAAGTGCAGGCGCGTTCAGAGTTAGTCCCGGCATTGAAAAGCTCGATGTCGAAGGTTGTCTTAAAGAAGCCGCAGAAAAAACAATTAGCCATTTGAACTATGACAAAGTAAAAACGGGTAAATATCGCGTGGTATTTTCGCCCGAAGCTTTTCTCGGTTTGATGGGTGCATTTTCTAATCTGTTCAATGCTCAGAGCATTTTGGATAATCAGAGTCTTTCGACTGTTGAATCTTTGGGAAGTACGATCGCTTCTCCATTGCTCTGTTTAGATGACAATGCTTTGCATCCTGAAAACATTGGTGCAGAGGCGTTTGACGGTGAAGGAACTCCGACTCGTGCCATTTCTCTGATTAAGAATGGTGTGTTGTCAAACTTCTTACACAGTTCAGGAACTGCAAAACGGATGAATGCACAACCGACTGGACACGCGAACATGGGCGCGAAAGTTACGGTTAGTCCGCACTTTTTCCATGTGTATGCGGGTGAACCTGCGGCACAAGAATACAGTTTGGACAATGCAGACAATCTGATTTTGATTGATGATCTGAGTGCGCTTCATGCTGGAGTCCAAGCTTTACAAGGCTCATTCTCACTGCCGTTTGATGGTTGGTTGATTCAAGATGGAAAGCGTACCAGCATTGAATCGGCAACTGTGGCAGGGGACATTCGAGAGGTGCTGAAGTCGATCGTTTATGTGGAAAAAGAGACAGAGTTCACAGGCTCAGGAGTTGCTCCGAGAGTTTGGGTAGATGAACTGTCGATTACGGGCGAGTAAATGATTTAGCAATGCAGGAAACGATCGAAGAGTATCACCTCTCCGATCGTTTCCTGCATGATGCCTTGGCAAATCGAATTCCAACAAATCAATCACAGCGCTTCATTCCGCGATCGCAGCTTTTTCTAGACCACACTCATCAAATTCGCTTGGAGTCTCAGACAGTTGCGACCATTCACCTGTAATTGGTATTCCACCCGATCCATCAAGCGGTTCAGAATCAACCAACCGTAGCCGTGTTCCTGCATTGCTTCTGGGGAAGGTGCGAGATAAGTAGAAAGATCGAAGCCTTGACCGTGATCCCAAATCTCGATCGCTAAATCTCGACCTCTTAATTCCAACCGTAGAATCACAGGTAGATCCGGCTGATTGCGATGGGCGTGTCTCACTACATTTGAGTAGGCTTCGACCAGTGCCAACCGTAAACGACTCGACTGACGTGACCAATCGACCTGCTCACCCAGTTCGATCGCTAAACTATCGAGTAGCCACCGCTCCACAATGGTGAGAAATCTTAAATCGCTGGGGATATGAAGCTCAGTTCGCATCGGTCACAAAACCTCCAGGGAGAGAATCGTCTGGTCATCTTCTTGAATCGCATTGTGGGCTTGAATTTGAGCCAGAAGCTGCTTGAGATCCAAGCGTTCCCCGGTTTGCCGGAGCAGTTTCCAAAGTCCAGTTTGTCGTAACATTGCACCCGCACTATCCATCGATCGACTCAATGCTTTATCCGGCTGAATCGTTGCCTCGGTAATTCCATCACTGGTGAGCAGGAAAATTTCGCCATCTTTTAGGGTGAGACTGCCTGCGATCGCTTTCCAATCTGGCAAAATTCCAAGCGGGACACCTCGGACTTTGAGATAGGTCGGTTCGATATTCGATTCGATCGTTTGTTTTGACCAAACGAGCGGGTAAATGTGTCCCGCATTGGCATAAACAAGCTGATTGGTAGCAGGCGTGTACCGAGCTAACACCATCGTGATGAAACAATTGGTTCCCATCAAATCATCGGAAAGAATGCTGTTCAAGTTTCGCATGACCTGATCGGGTTCTGGAGGGGCTTCCTGTGACAGTTCTCGACGCAGAACAGAAATCGCACTTGCCATAAAGAGCGCGGCTGGAACTCCTTTCCCAGAGACATCGCCCACGGCTAACCATAAATCGCCTTGAGGATGGTAGTAGACTTCAAAGAAATCGCCGCCGACTTCGCGAGCTGGATGGCAGCAAGCTTGAACTTTGAGCTTTTCTAAAGTGGGAAGCGTTTGCCGCAAGAGATTAGTTTGAATCTGACGCGCTACGGCTAATTCTGCACGAATTTGTTCCGCTTGCTGTTGAGTGCGACGGTATAATCTCGCTTGAGAAATCGCCAAGGCAGCTTGCTCTGAGACGATTCCGATTAAGTGAATATCTTCGGCTGACCACATCGGTTTGTCGATCGAGCGATGCAATGACAAAATCGCCAGTAACTCTTGCTGATAGCGGAGGGGCAGGACGAGATGCGGTGGATGGTTCGAGGTCAGGTGCGTTGAGCGATCGAAAAAGACACGCCGGACAAGTTCTGATTGGCGATCTGCTTCACTATCTCCGATTGGTATCTCTTCTGCACAATACATTGCAGAGTACGATCGCAGATGATCGTCTTCGATCGGATGCAGCATGCAGCAACTCGCTTCAAAGGTAATGCCGATCGTTTCGACGATCGTTTGCAGCATATTTTGATAGTCGAGCGATTCACGAATTGCGGTCATGATCGCGTTGAGAGAAGATTCGCGGCGGAGGGCACGACGGAGATCGGCGGTTCGCTGCTTCAGAATGCGGTAAGTCTCTGCGGCTTGTCCAATCACGACTTCAAGCTGTTGGGGTTTCCACGGCTTGGTGATGTACTTGAACACTTTGCCCGAATTGATCGCATCGACCAAATCCTCGACATCGGTGTATCCAGTCAGGACAATCCGAATCGTGTCGGGAAAGCGATCGGCGGTGCGACTGAGAAATTCGGTTCCCAGCATTTCGGGCATCCGTTGGTCGGAGATAATAATTGCAACTTCGCCCTGTTCATCTAGAACTTTGAGGGCTTCGATCGCGCTTTCTGCCCGAATCACCGTGTAATCTCGACGAAAAGTGCGGTAAAGCAAATCGAGATTATCTGGCTCATCGTCCACGATTAATAGTTTGAGCTTGGGGCTTGATTCCCGCCTCATGCAATTCCTCGGATGCGTTGTAAAGTCTTTACGAAACGTACCCGCAGCATCCGGGAAACTAACAGTGGCGCTGTCGGTGTTTACCGCAACGAATCCCAAGCTTGGATCACGGTTTTAAGCGATCGAGGCAATTTCTCTTGCTCAATGTCGGCATATTCGACGCTGCTACTTGGACTGGTCAGGCGAACGACGAAGAAATCTGCGGCTCCTGGGGTAGCAGGAAAGGTTTGCTGATTGAAAGTTTGGAACTGTTCACGATCGAGCAATTGCTGAAACTCTCGAACTTTTTCAGGAGAAACCCGCCAAGAGCGAACCGGGGCATTTTTTCCACCGACAAAAGTGATTTTCTGTTGAACTCGCCCATCGGTGAAGAGAACGGTTTCATAAGATTGACCCGCGAATCCGCCTGAAGACTGCGATCGAAATACCACGTTTCTCGGTAAAGTCACTGCACGATCGGCGGATTCTAATCGCATCGATCGACCCGTTGCATCGGTGTGATACGTCCAAGTTTGCTGTCCGTGTGCGACGACAATTCGCCAACCTTCTACCAATTGTTGAGCGCAGAGTTCATCGGGTGCAGCGAGTTCCAAACAAGCATCTCTCCAAGTTTGTCGTTGAGCTTCCATCACGCGCAGATTTTTTGCAGGAATGCCAACTCGTCGAGCTAAATCCCGTCGCACTCGCCAACTCAGCGATTTCGGATAAGCATAATCGAGTAATTCCGTGGTCGATCGCGCTGGAGCGGCAGTAGCTTGCAACAGTGGAATGCCACTCATTAGGGACAAAGTGCCGATTAGGGCGATCGAGGAAATCAGCTTCAGGGGCAACTGGGAACGCATAAGACAACCGACAAATTTCTTTCTATGTTAACGACGAGGAAGTTCGATCGTAGGTTTCTCCGTACTTTGAGACAGAATCAACGAATGGGCAATAATCCATCCCAAAGTGAGTCCACCGAAAATGATGAACAGCGGCATCAATCGATCGATCCACGAGTTCTGATACACCGGATGGGATGGCAACTTCGGAGAATCGACGCGAGAAATTGAAGTGCGAGAACTTCCAGTTGTCAGAAGTAGGGAATGGGCTTGCATCGATCGCGATCGTTGAAGCACGATCGGGGGTTGTCGCTTGCTTCGGCTCCAAGTCAGCAGTGTACTCACCGGAATGCCCGCGAGATTGTCTAAATTCAAGGCTTGAACTTGCTGAATTAAAGCGCGATCGTTCGACACGACGACGACTAATCGCCCAATGCTCGATCGAGCTAAATCTTCAGCCGAATTTTTTACATCTAATGCGAGCCGCGCCCGACGAGTCATGGGTCTAGATTCGGTTGAAATTAACGGTCCCTTCGGGGTGTGCAGGGCACAACGTGTTAACTGCCAATCGCTTTCGAGCATGAATCGACGAAATTCTCTAGCAATTTTGGATTCGTGTGATTGGCTCCGACTTGTTGCCCAAGTGTCTAATTCTTCATAAACAATGTGCGGCACATAACAGCGTCCAACTTTGCCAAATTCCAGCCATTCGTAAGGCTTACAGGCGAAAAAAGTATTGAGATCAATTAATAAAAAAATCTGAGGAGAATCAATCATAATCGAGGGCGAAAAAGAAACGTTAACTCTAAACCTTTCAAATTCTCAAAGTCCCCCAAATTTGGGGGATTTAGGGGGCAGAAGCCGCTACAAACGAAGCCAAACAATTTCCTCAACCACCAATTCCCAATCTTCCAGCAAGGCTTGGAGTCAGCGGTAAAAGAATCATCACCATCAGAAATAGAACAACTAACGCGATCGCTGCCCGCGCATCATCTGGCTCACTAATTTCATTCAAACTCGGACGCTCTGGATTCCGTTGCAGCACCACAATCACGATCGCCCAATACAGCGCTAATGGATTAACCAACGAAGCCAGACCGAGAATGACGATCGTGGCGACCGTTGCCCGACTTGCAATCTTTCGTCCATAAACGGCTTGCACAATCCGTCCACCGTCAAGCTGTCCCGCTGGCATCACATTAATCGCAGTTACGACCAATCCAATCCAGCCCAGAACAACGAGAGGATTCACTTCCACGATCGATTGTTGAACTGCTGTGCCCATAATCACTCTTGCCAAGGTTCCAACCAGAATCGAACCTTCAAAGAACTGAGACGGAACTTTGAATCCGGCTCCTTCGTGAGACAGAAACAGACCTGTCACCAGCATTCCAAACGCAACTAAACCGCCTGCGATCGGTCCTGCCACCGCAATATCAAACAGAGCCGTTCGACTCGGAAGCAGCGACGCAAATCGAGTAATTGCACCAAACGATCCAATTTGCCAGGTGGGAATAAAAAACGGCAAATTCATCCGAACTTGATAACGCTTTGCTGCGATCCAGTGTCCCAATTCGTGCGCCAATAAAACACTAAGAATTCCTAAACTGAACGGAAGCACTTCTGGATAGCGCTCTGGAGAACCATAAAAATCAAAGCCTAGAAGAATGCCACCCGTTTCTAAGCTCGCTGCGATCGTTGCCAGGAAAAGCACGATCGATAACAACGTCTGCGTCACATTCAACGGCTTCGGATCGTTCTTACTGGGTAAAACAATCACCACGGGCTTTTCGTCCTGGTTTTCGATTAGAAATAACCGATATCGATCGCCCAATTGCGCTGTCAAACTGCCCGTTAGCTTTGCCAAAGTCGGCTCAGGTTCACCGCGCAGATTGCCTCTGAAAATGACTCCATCCTGATACGGAATCGTTTCAGTCAAGAAAAAAGTATCGATTCCAAAAATCCCTTTAATCGTTTGCATATCCTCATCAGGAATCGAAACGGCATCAGGTTGAGGAACAGGAGCAGGGGCAGGCGAGGCTCCGGAATCAGAATTGGACAAAGCAGACTCGATCGCTACTTTCGCCGCCGCTCGTTTCGCCAAAAACTCTTGTCCTTCTGTGCGTAACTGCCGTCCAATCCAGATATACACTCCAGTCGAAACCACAAACAGCAGCAGCATTCCCGCCAGATTGAGGTAAATTCCTGCGGCAAATAAGCCAAAGAACAAAATCCACGGAGCCATCAGCACCACTGACTGAAGCCATGCCAGAATGCCAATTTTGCCGTAAGGACGTGCCCGATTAAAGCCCCATGCCAAAATTCCTAAAGCGACTAGAATTGTGAGCGCAGTAAACATCTCAACTCCCCCAAACGATCGTGCTAATTTGGTCGCACTGGTCGAACTACAAATCCAACTACAATCAGTCAGAACACAATATCTACTGTATTAGATTCCGCTGCATCAGGGATTTCTAGATCTTTCGCGTTTTAGACTGAATCCCTTACCTCAGTCGATTCGTATTCCTTTGAACTAACGCGAACAAACATGAAAAATCGTATCGGGTCTCGTAATAATCTGCCTCCAAACTGAAAAACCACGGTAAAACCTAAAAATAGTCTTGAGTTTCTCCGGTATCTGACCCGACGCAAGGTATATCAACTCATTTCTCTGACACGATGAGTTGCTGGCGAGGTCGAAGCCAGACAAACCTACGTTTATTCACTAAAAAGTGCTCTCACTGGAGACGAGCAGGCTTTATTAAACTCACCAATAAATTCTTATGCAACTTGTACCCCGTCCACACCGTCGGGCTGTTTCTTCGATCGATGAAGCAGTTCATCCGATTTCCGCTCGACCTCCCTCGAATTTACTCCTCGATCCCGAATCCACTCACGATCGCGTTGGCATTTTCATCGATGGTTCTAATTTGTTCTATGCAGCGATGCAACTCGGACTCGAAATCGACTACTCGAAACTCTTAAGTTATCTCGCAGCGGGTCGGCGATTGCTAAGAGCTTATTTCTACACAGGCGTTGATCCCCACAACGAAAAACAACAGGGTTTTCTACTTTGGATGCGTCGTCACGGCTATCGAGTCGTGACCAAAGATTTGATTCACAATGCAGATGGATCGAAACACGCGAACTTAGATGTCGAAATTGCCGTTGATATGCTGGAACTCGCACAATACTGCAACACGATGATTTTGCTCAGTGGCGATGGCGATTTAACTTATGCGGTGAATACGATCGCGTATCGGGGTGTTCAAGTTGAAGTGGTCAGTCTACAATCGATGACGAGCGATAGTTTGGTCAATATTGCCGATCGCTATGTGGATTTGGCAAAAATCAAGGATCTAATCCAGCGCGATGAGTTGGTCATGTCCTGAAATAGAAAAGGGTGTCACAGTGCAACACCCCCGATTACTGACCCATATTGTTCTTTTACACTGTAGTGAAAAGCGAAAACGTGCTGCATTAGTCCAAAGGGAGATTAAGCATCGCTAAATCCTAAGTATTGTAAAGGGGAGTTTCTATTGAAAGGAACTCCTCTTTTTTGAGTTTGTTCCACTGTGTGAGTAGCGATGAAGCGTCCGTTTCGACTTCCAAAAATAGCTTTATTTGTCGCTGTCGTTTTAATTGTTGCAGCGATCGCCATTATGATTTCTTCTCGATCGCAGCAAGCCCAATCTACGGTTCAGCAGCCTACGGTTCAACCGATTAATCAGCTTTATGTCTTCGGAGATAGTCTATCTGATAATGGTAATGTCTTTCGAGCAACAGGGGGTGAAACTCCCGCTCCGCCTTATTTTGAGGGACGATACTCGAATGGACGAGTTTGGGTGGAAGAACTTGCTGCAAAATTAGCTCTCTCTGACGATCGCTTTGATAATTTTGCCTGGGGTGGCGCGACAACGGGGACAAATGGACTTAATCGCGTTCCAGGCGTTCTTGCTCAAGTGCAAACCTTTGTGCAGAATCAACCGAAAATCGATCCGCAGGCACTTTTCGTGATTTGGGCAGGTGCAAACGATTATCTCTACAGCACTGAAACGCCAACGAATTCGATCGAGAATCTCAGACGATCATTACAATCCTTGATTGAATCGGGTGCAAAACGTCTTTTAGTTGCAAATTTGCCGAATTTAGGACAATTACCTGCAACTCGCAATACGGAAGCCTCACAGAAATTAACCAATTTTGCGATCGCGTACAATCAGTCGCTTGCATCTACGCTTGATCAATTCCGCAAGCCGGATATTGCGATCGCAGAACTCGATGTGTTTGACATCTATCAGACTGCAATCAAAAACCCAGGACAATTCGGCTTTACCAATGTGACTGCCGCTTGTCTGGGTTCTTCTGCAAACTGCGATCGTTATCTATTCTGGGATGGCATTCACCCCACCACCGCTGCTCATAAAGTTTTAGGAGACTTCGCGTTTGAGCAAGTGAAACCGACAATTCGTTAAGAGGGTGTTTGAGAAGTCATCGTTTATCGCATTCACCCGCCCGGAAATAAATCTCCGGGCTAATCAGGGGAAGCCCACTCAACTGGGCTAAGAACTCCGTATGACTCTCTTAGCCCGCTTCAGCGGGGTTTCCTCCATTAGCCCGAAGATTTATTTCCGGGCGGACTGGCAACGCAGCAAAGCCGCTTTTTATCCTTCTCAAACACCCTCTAAGCGTGACGTAACTGAGGACTATATTCACTCGCTCTGCTGTAATCTCCTAACATCGAAAACGCGGCTTTCAAATTGCTCATGATATAGAATTCTAGACGCTCATCTTGATGCCGTCTCGCTAACTGCAATCGGTCTTCATAACATTCGATCGCCAATTGCGTTTTTCCGAGCGCTTCGTAAGCGACACACAAACTTCCCAAGGCTTGCTCCTGAGTGCGATCGTCGTTCAACGCCTTCGCAATTTCTAACCGCTTGAGGTTGTATACGATCGAATTCTCATGCTCTCCCATCACGTTGCAAGCATTTCCCAGATTTCTCAAAACCTGCATTTCCAACCGCTGATCACCCAATTGACGCGCAAGCGCTAACCGCTGTTCGTAATATTCGATCGCTTGCTCAAAATCTCCCAGCGCATAATACGCATTGCCAAGATTCTTCAAAATCTGACCCGTCGCCACATGATCTTGCAAGTCTTGAGCAATCTCTAATGCTTTGCGCTCACACTGAATTGCAGCTTGTGGATCATTCGCTGCTTTATACGCCAATCCCAAATTGTTCAAAGCCGCCATTTCGCTACGCTGATCCCGAAGCTCCTGTGCCAGCGTCAAACTCTGTTTCTGATAATCGATCGCTCTGTCATGATCTGCCAAGTGTCGATACGCATTCCCCAGCGTTCCAAGAATCTTCACGCTGCTGAGATAATGCCGAATTCGTTGTGCCAACACCAAACTGCGCTGCGAATAATCGATCGCTTTGGCATATTCGCCCATTGTGTAGCAAACCAGTCCCAAGCCTTCCAACGCTTGCTTCGTACCCTGCTGATCTCCCACTTCCCAAAAGATTAAATGCGCCTTCTGTAAAGTTGCGATCGCGGCTTGCAACTCTCCCCGCTGATTCAATTCCATCCCTTGCTGCAATAACCGATTCGCCTCAGCAAGATCAAGATTGGGAGAATCGCTCGTTTCATGCAATTCGTCGATCGGCATCAAGGTTTCGCGCTCTGGCGCATTGGATTGCTCATGCTTCGGACTGTTTTTTAGACTCATTGACACCCTCACTGTTTTAAGACAGAGTTTCAGGAATTTCAATTCAGAGCCTAACCTGTCTAACCAATGAGGGTGTTCCGTGAAACCGCCTACTTTTTACCGACGGTGCGATCGAGCCACTGAACAATCAACGGATTCACAATCTCTGGACGCTCATCATGTGGGCAATGCCCCGTATTCGGAATCGAAGTAAATTCCACAGGTTGCGACTCAACCAGCGATTGGTAAATTTTTGAACCTGCGATCGGAGTCCACGGATCTGCTTCTCCCCAAATCACCAACAGCGGCGCTTGAATCTGCGGTAAAAGCTCGGTCGGTCTCGGTCCCGGAGGAGCCATCAGAACCGAGGCAAAAACCTGCTGTGCGCCTGGATGACAAGAAGGCTCATACAGCAAATCGACCAATTCATCGGTAATCGCTTCCGGATTGCGATAAACCTGTCTCAAACTATTCCGAATTCGCCCTTTCTGCCGCACTTGATCAAACATCCACCGCCCGAACTGCTTCGAGCCAACCACCTTAGAAAAGGTTCCCATCACAAATCGCAGCGGCGGATTTAACTCGTCTGGACGGTGATTCAATCCACCTGCCGGATTTAGCAAGACTCCACCTGCTGCAATTTCGGGATGCTGCGCTAACACCATCATGCAGAGTAATCCACCGATCGAATTTCCCACGAACACTGCCGGACGCTGAATATTCGCTGTCCAGAAGTCTTTCAATAACTCGACCCAAAGTTCGACAGTGTAATCCAAAGCAGGCTTATCAGACCCACCAAACCCAAGCAGGTCGATCGCAAACACTTGATACCCGGCTTCTGCCAGCACTGGAATATTTTTTCTCCAATGTCCGATCGATGCCCCGAACCCATGCACCAAAACCAAAGGCTGACCCGTACCCATAACCGTGTACTGGATTGAATGCCCTTGCCATTCCCAGGTCAGTTTTTCCAGAGTTGGAAGCGCTCTTGCTTGCTCAGTAGTTGTCATTCTTGTAAAGATTTCTTAACTGAGTCTGATCATAATACGAACCACCAAAGAAATTCCAGGATGCAATCGTTCGGATTCTGCTACTTCTTCTTCGTCTCTGGTTCTGAAAGGGCGCGATCAAGAATCGTTCGGGCTTCTTCAGCTTGCGATCGCGCTTCTCGATATCTCAAGTTCGTTTGGGCATAACTCTTCAGCACTTTGAAGCCTTCTTTCAGCCCATTAATTTCTTCCTCAGTCACAGACTCATCCGTAAAGAGAATGTCAATTTGTTTGCGAACTTGCAGCGCCTCCGATTTCGATTCCTGCGCCTTTAGTTTCAACGTCGCCAGACTACTCAACGTCTGCACTGCCTGAGTAATTGCATCTTCATCGCTTGCAGGTTGACTCCCTGGATCTTTAACTTCGATAAAATTCTGCGGACCGAAGCCATCGGCTAAATCCGTTGGAAGCTTGCCCTCGTCCATCAATTCCATCAGTTGATCCATCGCCTTATCTCGTGCTTTTGGCGAGTCTTTACCAGGAACGGTGAGAATGATTTCGGGGCTTTGAGCGAGGGTGTACTGAACCATTGAATCTAGCTATCATAAGAATATTCATACTAATCTTATCTTTGATGGCGTAAATTTGACGGATGATTTAGCGATCGAGCTTCCAAGTTTTTCATCAACTAAGCTTGACAATTCCGAACCAGTCTGAGATATTACTAAAGTACCAAATGCGGGTATAGCTCAGTGGTAGAGCGTCACCTTGCCAAGGTGAATGTCGCGCGTTCGAATCGCGTTACCCGCTTTCTGACAGAAGTCTCTCACGACTTTGATTTCAAGGGATTTTAAGGTTTAATAGTAGTATTTATCTAGCAGCAAATTTGGTGTGATAGTACTGGCATTTGGGCGATTCCAACTCATTTTGGGAGTAAAGGCTGAACTCTCTCCCCGTGAAGGATTCCTGATATATTCCAACAACTTGTCTGGTAAATCAAACAAAAGTATGGTTCAGCCCAAAATTTCAAATAATTGGTTGCAACTTGTCTTCCACGTCGGAGGCAAGCCGCGCTATTTATCGACAGGGTTCATCGATATGCCCACAAATTGCAAACTGGTAGAGTTCAAGGCGAGAGAAATTGAGAAAGATATTCTCTGCGAGCGGATTGTTTTAGAAGTTCTTGATAAGTTGTGTTCTGAATTAGCATGAGCCGATATTGTGCAATTAAAAATTCTTGAGCTTGCTCACGGGACATCCTGCGAACTTGATCTGTGAAATCTCTGAGGCTGAATTCCTGTTCTAGCGTGAGTTCGATCGATGGATTCATACTGACCTCTGATACCAAATCAAAAAATACCTGCGTCAGATAGGGCATCTAAGATGAAGCTAAATCCTGTGACAGATGCAACGGTATCATTTGTCAGGTCAGCAAGCAGCTTGTCTACCTTCGTTTGCAGTTGATCTAGTGCAGAAAAGCGGAAATAATTCTTCAGTTTTAGGAGCGAATTTCAACTTTTCAGTAATGTGAGAAAGTAAGTTCCAATTGATCCTGCCATGCCAACCCCAGAAGCGAGTGTGATGGTTC
>NZ_JBNXVP010000035.1:0-73477 GCF_050565645.1 Leptolyngbya sp. AN10 | reverse complement strand
CTTTGGTAAGCCGCTCGATTGGACAGGACACGAAGCTATCAAGCGCCGAGCGACCTTTGACCAACTCCAAGTCCAGCAATTAGAGCAGTTGATTGCTCAAGCCTTTATTGACGACGATCGACAAAACCTATGGATCGCCCCGCAAAATCTAGTTGCGTATGCACGATCTCCCACGTTAAAAGCATTGAACTGCTACTTCGAGGGCTATGTTGCCGCTCCAGTGTGGAAGCAAGCAGTTGCGATCTGTGGCATTCGGCTTGAAGGCAACATCTCCCGTGAGCTACGCCAAGCGTTCTATCAGTGGTTTGAACCTGCTGCGACGATCGAGCTTTCCACAGTTCAATTACGAGCAACATGGACGTGGGGTGTGCAAATCCTGAATTCAGAATCGCTCTAGTAAGCCGGCTGCGAACGAATCGATGCAATCACCGCCATATTACGTGCTAAACAACCTGATTACCTAATTTGCAGAAATGTTAGATCTAACGAAACCGATCAGCGCTTGCACTGCCCAAGAAATCGCGATCGCTCAACTGATTGACGCAGGTCCGGGACGCTTTGATGCGGCTCAAGTGTTGCATGACCTCGAAGTGCATCGCTCCTTGTGGCAATCGTTCCTCATGGGGCGACCGTTTCTGCGGGGCGACAGAGAAGGACTGCCCGCCTGCGGCTTACTGCGCCGCTACGAGACTTAGAACAACACTGGAACTTAGACACGCTGTACATCCTGGCACAATCCGAAGCGAGTGTTGTCCCACTGCTTCAGGTGGCAGATGCTTGGGGGTGCGAAGTGGGGCAATACACGTTGGAGCAAGCCGAACGATTGTTGGGGACAGGTCTCCCCGCTCCGATTGTCTGGGCATGGTGGGATTAAGTCACTCAGCTCCTTGCCCCGTTACGGTTGATCTGAACTCGGAAAAGTAATACAAATGTACGATACTCGCTTTATCCTTCTACGGTTATGACACTTTCTCTTGACCTTGAGGGCTACCAAGCCTTGCGCCACTCCCATCAAGCCCAAATCGAACCCCGTCTCGCTCAACTGAGTCAGAGCATCACTCAGCAACTCCAGGCATTAGATGCAGAAGAACGCGGTTTCATCGAGCAGTCTGCCGTGGTGATTGCACAATTGCAGTCCACCCTCGCTCCCGATCTTCGCTGTTTGTTGGGTGAAGTCGCCTTTGGCACCCAGATCGCGGACGGGTTCTCCTCTGGCTCGCGATTGTCAAGCGACAAACCAGAACTCAGTGCAAATCTCAATGCTTGGATCCTGCATGATTTACCGTTTCCCGTTGTGCTGATGGAACACCGAGTCGATGTGGATGACTGGGCATACAACGATGAAAGTTACTACACGGAGTACCGGTATGAGTTGGGTATCGGGATCGGGGGTTGGACGAAATCGATCGGAGCCGCGGTTGCTCCACAGTTGCGCTTTGCGCTAAACGCTCAACTCAGTCCAGGCGATCCGATGCACTATCGCCGGTGTGAATTCGAGCAGCAGCAGTATGAATTGGCATATCAATTGAAGCCGACGCAGCGTTGGAGTGAGCTACCCGCCTCTCAGTTTACCGAATTGGATTGGTCGATCGAGCAACAAGAGCAATTACGGCAAGAATTGAGTTGTGTATTGGCATTTGTCGGCGACCTACTGACGCTGCACCCCTTAGTCACGACATTCCGCTATCCGATGCGCCGCTCAATTCCTTGATTCAAGGATTAAAACATTACTACGATTTCTTCAATTCTGAGAGACTCAATGACCCAAATGGTGGAGTAAGCACATGAATGAACTGTGGATCAGTCTATCGAGCGATGGGGGAGTCACGACACGCACCGCGCTCGACGTGTTGTGGGCAGCAGGGATTCGGCAGGTAGAGTTAGCCATTGGAGTTAAACCCAGTGTAGATACGACTGCCGTGCTACAACACTATCGGCAACGGGGAATGCAGTATCGCGCTCATCATGCGATCGTCTGGCAGGAACATCGCTCGTTTAATCGGGCTGAGCAGTTTGATCGATCGTATTTCGATCCATTGACCGACTGGATGGCAGCGATGAATATCACAGCTTACTCGGTGCATCCCGGCAGCGTTAGCCTTCATCGCTCAGACACAGTTAATCAGTGGTTGGATCAGCTTGAACAGTTGGCGCAGTTATGTTGTGAGCACGTACCCGTGTGCCAAAGGCAACGTGGAATCCGGTTCGGTGTGGAAACAATGTATCCGTCCCTGTTCGCTCAGACCCGTTGCGAATTGCCGCGATCGCGGACTGAGATCGAGCAGTTTCTGACTGTTCTGCCTCAAGTCGAAATCGTTGTCGATATGGCGCATCTCAATCTGTGGCACGATTGCTCAACGGCAGAAAAGTTGCACTTGTTCCAAATTGCACAGAATCGCATTTTAGAGATTCACATCTCAGATAATGATGGACTGCGCGACACTCATACTGCGATTAATGAGAAAACTTGGTGGACCCCTCACGTCGCTAATTTTCCTTCAGATGTCCCGATCGTGCTGGAGAGTCGGATGAATCATCAGAGCAGTGAACAAGTTCACCAACGAGTTCAGCAAACCCAAGCCCTTTTTGATGGAGTGACCGTCCATGAACCAGAAACACACCGAGCGATTATTTGAGCGATTTGATCACCTCTATCGAGGGCGACATCTACCGCAGACTCAAAACTTGATGTGCTATGGCTTCTGTTGCGGAGATGGGTGGTTTGATCTCATTTGGCAGCTATCTGAGCAGATTGAAGCGTATTGCCAACAGCATTCTGAAGCCCAGAACTTGATGGTCGCCCAAGTCAAACAAAAGTTTGGCGAACTGCGCTTTTACACGCAGCCCAAGATTTGGGACGTGGAGTATCTGATCGAGGACGCTCGTGTGCGCTCACTCCAGACCTGCGAATTGACAGGTGCACCCGGCAACTTGTGTAAACTCCAGTCAGAAGTCGGTTTCTGCTGTTACCAAACGCTGAGCACTGAAAAAGCAGCAGAGCTAGGCTTTGTTCCCACACAAACGAGCATTCATCCGCACCTACCCCCGCGTTCTGAACCCAATCCTTCTTCTTGAGGCAATCATGCTCGAACTGAGACCGAATCAAATCTGCTTGAAGCTTAGTGCCGCGCATCTCGAACAGTGTCGCCAGTGGCAACAGCAAATTGAAACTGAGTGGCGGCAGGCTCAACAGCAACGACAAATAAGCCAATCTTCCGATGTTCCACCGCTCCCGATTCCCCGTCGGGGTGGAGCGATCGGAGGCGCATTCACCTACACGGTTCGCCTCACAACGGACGGGTATCACCTCACCGTAAAAGATGCCATTTCTCATGCCGAACGCGAGTGGATTACATCCGGTGTTTGTTCAGATTGGACGGTCTTCGCCACCCTACACGAGCGGGAATATCAGTTGCTCGTGCAGGAGTTCGATCGCATCGAGGGCGATTTGTTTGAGGATTGGGTACAGCGCCTCGTGTACCAGTTTTGCGATAACACACTCGGTCGCATCACTAGAGTGCTCGACTTGCACACGGGAACACAACTCGACCTCACCGATTATGAAGGCTGGTAACCGAAGTTCCATCTGAATTTGGTGTTTAAGTTTTATGCCCGAATTAGAACTACTTGACAGACTCAGCCCTATGCCGCTTTTCCTTGTAACTAGCTTGTATGACGAAGGCATCTCACCGAATCTCGTTCGTCTGGTGGAAGCAGACTCCGTACTCACGATCGCTGCCCATATGCTCCAAGAACCTGAGCAATGGGGCTACTTTCTCTACCGCTCCTTCAAGCAGGAGTTAGACATCGACACACTCACTCCCCAACAACTGGTAGAGCGCATTAATCGCACCTTTGTCGATGGTGATTCTACCGCTCAACTGCGGATCACACCGATCACCGCGCAACCGCTCGACGAGATCGGGACGATGCCATCATTCCAGCCCGGTGCTATGTTCTCTGACTTTGGCTAACTCATGCACAATGCCCTCTTAACCCTGATTCAGCAGCAGTTTGGACTTGAGATCCATACAACCGCGCTGCCGCTCGTGGAACCACAACCACTCTCGCTACCCGACTCGCGCTGGGAGATGGTCGCGTGGGGGGCTTCGCTGGTCAATCCGCACAGTAATGAGCGCACGAGGTCTGAATTCCTGGTGGCGCAACTGATGATCTCGCTTGCCTTAGAGCTGAATACAATGCTATTTTCCGGCTATCCGTTTGAGGTACAGCCAGAACTCGGATTAGTGGGAGAGTGCGACTATCTCATGACTCGTTCACCCAGAATGTCCGGTATTGATTCGCCGATCGCGCTCATCGTCGAAGTGAAGCGCCAGATTGAGCACTGTTTGCCGCACTGTCTCGTTGAACTCGTTGCAGCTCAACAGTTCAATCGTTCTGACGCTGTGATCTACGGTGTGTTAACCACCGGACTCCAGTGGAAGTTTCTCAAACTCGAAGGCAAGATTGTCACGATCGAAGAGACGGTGTATGACTTGGAGCCGTACCGCGAGACGGCGGCACGAATTGCAGGATTGATCACAGCAGAGCGCTCTACTCCAACTTGAAGCAAATCCGCTCAAGAAGGGACATGAATCCCCAAACCGCGCTGATGCAACATCATGCCCGCTGAAGTCTTAACATTCCTGTTTGATCTTTTTCTTTTCAGTCCCATTGCACTCAGTTTCTGAGGTTGCTATTGATGACCACTCATTCGTTGCTGACTTCTATTAGATATCAAACATCTGGGACTCTTACGCAGTTTTGGTGAAGTTGAGGATTTGAGCAAGTTGAATTCTAAGAAATGCGTTCCAAGGATTCGCGGTAGCTCCGCTTCCCGTAGGGTTCGCACCTATTTTCATCAAAACTGCGTAAGAGTCAAAATAGCGCGGGACGCGACATCACTCAATCAGCTAACTTGATGATCGATCCCATTATCCTGTCCTTCAATCCCTCAATTCCCCTCCATACACCACTTCTAGGCGATCAGATGAAACTCATCGTGGGAATGTCAGAAAAAGAAGCCTGGTTGGGTTAATCTAATGCCAGTTCCAGGGTGAGGGATGGTACATGGGTGAACAACAGCAACAACCCGATAAGTTAGAAGCTTCTCCAGTTCAAGTCGGGAGTGTGCGCGATCGCATCCAAAGAAATCTCGATCGCTTCAAGGATAGGCGCTGGGTGGATGCTGCCTTCTGGGGTGCAACCGCTGGAACTGTGCTAACGATTGCTGCGGTTATTTGGACTTGGACTGCACTTCAGATTAGCCCAACGGAAGAATCCAAGAAGCGGTTTGAGGCTTCCCTCAGCATCGTGACAACGGCAGCAACGATCGTTACAGGTGTGTTCCTTGTCCTCAACTACACTGCAACTCAAGAGAAGAACAAGATTGATACTGACTTTACTGAGAAGCGGCTGACGATGGAACGCTTCACCAAAGCTGTTGAGATGCTGGGGAATGAGGATAATATTCATGTACGCCTCGGTGGAATCTATGCGCTTGAAAGCATTGCCAATGACTCTGACCCGAAGGAGCCAGATGAGATTTACAGGCAGATCTTTGAAGTATTGACTGCTTTTGTGCGAGAGAACAGACCCTATCCACCTAAAGAAGAGAAACAGAAGGGTTCAAGCGAGCCAGTACAGCCCGCAGAGGAAATAGAAGAAGCTATAGTGGCAAAGGATAAGCCACAGCCGACTCCTCCATTACCAACTGACATTCAAGCAGTATTGATGGTAATAAAGAGGCGAAAACACAAGAATACGGATTGGGAGCATTTTAGATTTGATTTGAGAAAGTCAAATTTAAGCATGGCATTCCTAAAATATGCCAATCTCCAAAGGGTAGATTTTAGGTATGCCAATCTCCAGAAGGCAAACCTTACGGGTGCCAACCTTCAGAGAGCAGACCTTGAGGGTGCCAATCTCCAAAGGGCAAATTTTAGGCATGCCAATCTCCAGGAGATAGAGCTTATGGGTGCCAATCTTCAGGAGGCAGAGCTTGAGGATGCCAATTTTCAGAGGGCGGTGTTTTGGAACCCATACATCGAGGAATTTGACTTACCTCAAGCCAAAGCAGAGGCTAAAGCAATGCTCACCTCTGCTAGGGACTGGCAGAAAGCAAAGTATGATTTCGACATCCGCGAGTGGCTAGGACTTCCCCCAGAACCCTCAAACTCTGACCAACTTGATACAGAAACAGATTGAACCCTGTTTAACTTCAATAATTCGTGTCCTAGCAACCCCTACCGGGGTCAGGTTTTGGCACAGTAGGTGTCACGTCTCTCGCTTTTCGGACTCTTACGCACTTTTGGTGAAAAAGGCACAATTGCCTAAATAAGCAATATAAGCTCAAGGGTTTGGAAGACTTCCTAGTCTAAAATCACCAAAAGTGCGTAAGAGTCAGCTGGGAATGACACTTTGACAGGCGAGAATGGCAACGATCTACTGTCGGGGGGACTTGGCTCTGATCGATTTGTGTTCGATAGTGGGGTTGCTTTCGCTGCTGCGATCGGCGTAAATCGAATCACTGATTTTGTTTCAAGTGTTGATCGAATCGTCTTAGACAAAACTACTTTTACAGCTCTAACCACAAACAGTGCAATCAGCGCTAGCGAGTTTGCAGTCATTAACAGTGCTGCAAACGGTGAGTCTTTGGCAGTATCTAACATCGCTCGAATTGTGTTTAATTCAGCAACAGGAGATTTATTCTACAACCAAAATGGGTCTACATCTGGGCTAGGTTCTGGAGGAAGGTTTGCTGTGAAATGAACTCTCCTATTTAAACCTTTGCATCAACTCGTAGGAGAAGTATTTTGCTCTGATAATAAGTTCGAGTGGTTGAGGATGCAAACCGACCATTTTTGCGCTGAGAGAGCGATGTCTTGGCGATGATCAAGATTTAACTGGATTAGAGATGGCTGCCAATCTTCTAATTTCTCTCTAAGCTCAAGCAGCTCATTGTGGATGTGCACATCGGGGTTCACAATGAGCCATTCAGCGAGATGCCGTCCCTCCCGCACTGTTTCTAGAATTTCATCTGGAAGCAGGTTTCGCTGAATTTGAGAGCGAATTCTTGTGAGCGTACTTGCTAAGTGTCCTAACTGATGCTGCACATCAAACTTCAGGTACCGTTCTTGTATTTTAGCCCAATCTCACATCGTTCATACCCCTCCTAAAGTTCTTTCAACAACTTCAGCGATCTCATCTGTTATTATGACTCAGTATTGCTCCAAGAGCTTACCTTGCGGGAGCAGCACTATCGTACTAAAACTTGGCAGCTCTTGAGACGGACATTCCAGTCTTAAGCAAACTGGGCTGTGAGTTCTTCACGCGCCGCACGATCCTCATAAATTGTGACGGCAACAATCGGAACAATGCTAGGTAGCTGTAAGCTATCACTGTCTGTCAACTGTTCTCTAACACTGGAACATTAGGCTAAGCCAACAATTCTAGCGATAATATCAATCACCCGACCGATCGCGCTCAGAATGTTGACTGTGTTATTCAAAGCAGAAATCTCCTCGCTCAACTTCTCGATCGCTTCCTTTAGCTGCGGATTCAAACTTTCAAGCTGACTAGCAATCTTACCGATATCAGCGCCCCGTAGTTTGAGTTCGGCAATATACAGCGTCTTACGTTCGCTCAGAAATTCATCGAATTTCTCTCTCGTAATCCGCTTTGCATCCAGGTCATCCTTAAACTTGTTGTAGACCTCAAAATCGAGCGCTCTTTCGATCTCTCCGAGCGCCGCAAGGCGAGCTTGACGTATTTCATCAGCAGATTCGAGGCGCTCAATCAGCAAAGTAGATCCGGCTCTCTGGGTGGTTCCCATTCTTATTTCTCCTTCAGCGTTTCAATGACAGATAGTAGATTTTCAACGTCAGCTAGCAAATTATTAATGCGTCCTTGACTGGAGCGCCCCTCAACAAAGTCTTGAAAGATGCCGCGAAATTCAGCGATCGCAGAACTAGCATTCTCTAATTCTTCTGCGGTTACTTGTAGCTTGACGGTATCTTTGCGAGTCGCAATCCACGACTCCTCAGAAGTAAGTGGGTCTGTTTGTGCATAAGGTTCGATCACGAGTCGTTGCTCTCGAAATCCCTTGATCCGAGTCAACATCCTCTTAAGCTGACTTCCCAAAACGCTGAGCAACTCTTCTTGGGTTTGCAGTTCTCGTAAGAGCGTTGGACCGCGAACCTCTAGCTCCTGACGCAGAGCGCCGCGAATGCGAGAACTAATTAGCAATTTAGTTACGCCTTGAGCAAGGCGGCTTTGTCGCTCACTGAGCAATGGGCTGCCGCGAAGTTCTTCGCCCAACTTATTGAGGTTGGTTGCGATCGTACCAACTTCGGCACTGGCTTTATCTGGCGCATTCGAGCCTGCCAGGTCTTGAAGAAGACTAAAGTAGCGCACAACCAAACGATTATGTTCTTTGATTCGTGCGATCGCATCTAGAATTATTCGCTCTTCTTTGGCAATATTGAGATAGTCTTGGCGAGTCTGAGGCTTATCGCGATCAAACGATAACAGTGCTTCAGAAGATTCTGTGATTTGAGTGTCTGCGGTAAAGTCAAGCAGGGTATCAAGTGCTTCCGCATAGGTTTTTCCCGCTTGCGAAAGCTTGACATACTCATCGGACGATCGACATCCACCTGCTGTGGTCGTAACCAAAAGCAGAACTGCGATCGCCAGATGACGAGAAAGTTTGCTTTTCGTAAGTTTGTCGCCCCGCTTCGCAGCAGAAAAACGGGGCAACAGCAATGACTGGCTCATAGGTCGGGGGTCGCAACAAGATTGCGTAGAAAACTTGGAGTAAGAAATTACAGGTATCAACTAGACACGTTGATACTCACAAGAACGATTTAGATGTAGCCTAAAAGTGCTGACATGGGAGCTTTCGGGCAAATTCAGCGCGTTGTTGTGAATGTTAGCATTGACACTCACAACACCAAGGTTCCGAGCGAACTTTCTTAACATTATTTTTTTAAGGAAGTAGAACACCCTGTTGTGTCTGGACGCTCGGAGTTCGACTGCTTCAAACGAAGCGAATAAACAGATTCCTAGGCAAGAAATTACTGCACCTTGACTGTGAGATTGAGATTGCCGCCAGAGATGCCTGCATTCGCACCTCCAACACGAGCGTTAATCAAACGAATTGCTTCATCCCGACTGATGCCCAAAGCTTGAGCAGCCTGATCGCTTCCGGCAGAGACAAGAAGTTGTTGAACATTCATACCGTTGATACGCTGCAAGTTTTGATTCACCTGCTTGTTGACGGTACCATTAACGCCTACTCTTGAAATCACCGCATTGAGGATGTCACCGTACCATTTGTTCGCGCCCCGAATGTTCGTTTTCCCCGCTTGTGCGACGAGGACTCCATTGTTGACGCGAACATTAAAGCCCTGACTGAACGATCCGCTGATCGAAGTCCAAGACGTATATCTCTTTCTGCCAAACACTGATCCCAGATATTCACGGGCTTGAAACTGCCAGTTGCCATTCACCGTAAAACCGCCATCGGCGAAGGAAACTCTCATACTGCTGACATCCATGCGCTGAAAGTCAGTGTCTTTGTACCGCCCTTCGTTGGCTCGCAGAATGTCATTGAACGGACCTTCGAGTAGAGAAACCGGAATCGCAACCTGCAATACTCCGTTGCTGAATGAAGCTTTGGGTTGAAAGTTGGGCAGATTGAGCGCAATCCGTTCAGAAGATGGAATTGATTGGTTGCTCTTCTCAAGGGTTTGACTCAGAGCAGGGAGAGTGCTGAGAGCTGTGAGCGTCAGCAGAGTTGAGGTGAGCAGTAAACTTAGTTTTCGCAGAGCCATTCGTCTTTCTCCTTCAGAAATTAGAGCTGAATGGTTCTATCTAATGACTCGCCTGACCGAGTTCGAGTCTGAGAATGACTGACTTTGGCTTTTGTTTCTGAATTTGATTTCGGTAAAATCTTAATGAGTCAGCAGAATCAACAATGGCAAGGTCACTTCGAGTTCGACAGGCGTGCATCGGAACGGTTAAATTAGCGGTCAAGCGGAATGGGTTTCTGAATCAGCGAGCCTTGGCTGAAGATATTGGACTCGCACGATCGACGGTGAGCAATTTCTTAACCGGAAAGTCCGTTGATCGCGTCGTGTTTGAAGAAATCTGCGATCGCTTATCGCTCAATTGAGAGATTGCTGAATTCAAGGAGAGCGGAACCTCGATTAAGTCACAAGTCGATTGGGGTGATGCACCAGATCTTGCTCAGTTCTACGGTCGAAGCGAAGAATTAGCTGCACATAAGGAGTGGATCGTTCGGGAGCAGTGCCGTCTGGTTGCGATTTTAGGAATCGGCGGTGTTGGGAACACGGTTTTATCGGTCAAACTTTTAGAACAGATTCGCGATCGCTTTGACTTTGTGATTCGGCAAAGTTTACGCAATGCTCCGTTGATCAATCAATTGCTATGCGGTCTCATTTGCTGTGTCCCTTGAATCAGAGGGCTTCGTTGTGTGATGCCAACTCGCCCTAAAGAACAAGTGCCTTCTATGATGCTTCTGTTCGTTGGCTCACAGGTTTGCCTCCAACTTCCGCAACTGCATTTCCTCACGGGTTTTCCTTTCTCTTGGCTAGTGGTCATCACTCGGCTCCTATCACTTTCGAGCATTTGGACGCTGGTTCCACTACAGAGGACTTTCACCTCATAAGCTCACACCCAGGGCGTACACAAGGGTGAACTTCCAGCTTTCCTACAATTCTTAGAGCGCTGACCGCACATTCTGTTCAAGTTCACTTTTGAAAGTCAGTCATTCTCAGTCTTCAACTCAGTTAATCACCCAGTTTGATAGAGATGTTCCAAAGTTCTACGGGGAAAAACTGATGAATTGGAAAGCTGGACAAGACTGTTTATCTCTGATTAAACGCTCAGAAGGGCTACATCGTCAGCGCCCAGACGGTAAGATTGAAGCCTATGCCGATCCCGTTGGGATTTGGACAATTGGCTACGGCTCAATCGAACACATCGATGACAAGCGAGCGGTACAAGCAGGCGACGTGATTACGGTGTCGGATGCTGAACGCTGGTTACAGGTAGAAGTCGATGAGAAAGCAGCGGCAGTCAATGCGCTCTGTACGGTCGAATTGACTCAGAGTATGTTTGATGCGCTAGTTTCATTTGCCTTCAACATTGGCACTGAAGCAGATGGCTTCAAGGGTTCAACGCTGCTGAAGAAACTAAATCGCAAAGACTATGAAGGGGCTGCAAGAGAGTTCGATCGCTGGATTCACGGTGGCGGTCAAGTTCTGCCGGGGCTAGTGATTCGACGGAATCGAGAAGAAGCATTGTTTAGCCGTGATGGGTTTCCAGGGAATGATGTCCCGATACCGGATCTGTCATTCCCAGATTCACCTTGGCAAGAACCGAAACTTCCCTTACAAATTCATCGCACCCTGGTTGTCGGAAATACGGGTCAGGATTGCTTCTTGTTAAACTGTGCCCTAGCTAAGTTGGGGTATCTCGCGGATGGCATTCAACCAGGTAAATACACCGTTGTGACTCAAGGGGCTGTGGAATGGTTTCAAGGAGATTACGATCTCAAGATTGATGGCAAGTTCGGTTCTAGAACAAAAGCAGCCTTAACCACTGCATTAACGAACGTCGCGCGGCGAGTTCCACCTCCGATGTTGGAGCGCGTTTACTGTCGCTTAACTCGAACTGGAACAACGACTTACGCAGAACTTGAGAAGTTGCTGCTGGAGTTTATTGATCCCAAAGGGCGAGTATTAGCAAAGCTGGATGTGATTTCAGGTGCACCTGGAGCGCAGGAATTTAGAGTGCCTGATGATTCCCTGAGTTTTCCTGGAAATCTAGAGCCAATCCCGCAGGCTCGTTATACGATCGGGGATATTGATTTTGCGGGCGGTAGAGATAACTACACTGTTGCTCATGCTCATCCAACCAATGGAATTGGTCCGGTTTGGGTTCCTTTGATCAAAACTCAACTCGACGATCGCGATAAGTTCGGATTTCATATGGACTGGAATCGCAGTGGTTCTCCGGGCAGTGCGGGTTGTGTTTGTGTTGGAACAGAAGCAGAACTGAGGGAGTTAGTTGCGTTGCTGCGTCGCTATGATCCGCGTGATCTATTTGTAGATTGGGGAATTCGGTAGCAATGTCTTCACAGCTTCGAGGGTAGATATGCGCTCGAAGCTGTCGCGATCACATGGCTCCGAGTTCCCGTAGCATTGCTTCTTGAGCAGAGGTCAAACCCGTTACCTTATCAATTTGCATTCCTGCATAGGGATATTTAGGCTTGAGGATCGCTAGACAATCCCCAGTTTGAGCATCCCAAATCCGGATAGATTCATCTTCACTAACACTGATCAGGGTTTGACTGTTGGGAATTGCTACAACTGACCAAACCCAGTTCGTGTGCCCTGTTAGCGTATTCAAACACGCTCCGGTTTGAGCATCCCAGAGTTTGATTGAATGATCAGCACTGGTGCTGGCAATCCTTTGATCGGCTGAGAAAAAGGTTGCTCCCATCACCCAGTTCTGATGTCCTGTTAACGTTTGAAGACATACTTTTGTGTGAATGTCCCAAATCTTTAGAGTTTGATCATGGCTGGTGCTCAGTAATTGATCGCCCGTTTGACTAAAACGAATCGTGCCCACCCGATCTGGATGCCCAGATAATACGGCTTCACAGGTTCGATGAGCTACATTCCAAAGCTTGATCACGCCATCATCGCTGCCACTTGCGAGTAGTTCACCGCTCGGATGAAACGCAATCGTGGAAACGCGATCGCAATGTCCTTCTAAGGTTGCTAAACACATCCCGTCTTGGAGTCGCCAGAGTTTGATTGTTTGGTCAAAGCTACTACTGGCGAGAATGTTTCCATCTGGACTAAAGGCAAGTCCCCAAACCGCATCCGTGTGCCCATTCAGCGTTGCGATACATCTCTCCTGCTGCCAATCCCAAATTTTGATCGTGGTATCTTGCCCCCCACTTGCAAGCCAAGCGCGATCGGGATGAAATGCTAATGCTAGAACCCCGATCGCGTGTGCGGTGAGTTCCCTTTCGCACTCACCTTGACTGTTCCAAATATAGATTTTTGTATTTTTATGCCCAGTTGCAAAGACTTGTCCATCAGTGCTGGCTGCTAGGGGTCTTGCCCAGTTTGAGTAGCCTGTGATGGTATTTAAGCGGCGACCCGTTTCCGCATCCCAAAGGACGATCGCTTGATCTTCACCCCCAGTTGCGATCGTCTGACCGTCTGGACTGAATACGGCTCTCCAGACTTGCATGGTGTGTCCTGCTAATGATTGTAAGCAGTTGCCTGCGATCGCGTCCCAAATTTTAGCGGTGCAGTCAGCGCCGCAGCTTACGACGAATTGACTATCTGAACTCCAGGATGCTGCCCAAACCCAGCCTGTGTGACCTTGCAGCACTTGAACACACTGCCAATCTGCGACTCGCCAAATTCGGATTGTGCGATCGCTACTGGGACTGGCTAACCACTGACCATCTGGACTAAATTCGAGCTTCGCAATCCAACCTGTGTGATCCATCAAGGTTTGTAAGCAAGCTCCTGATGTGACCTGCCAAATTCGGATGGTCTGATCAAAGCTTCCGCTGGCTAAGAATTTGCCACAAGGACTGAAGCTTGCTGCTAGGACTCCCGCTAAATGTCCTTCTAAGCATTGGAGACAAGCTCCAGTCTTAACGTTCCATAATCGAATCGAGTGATCATTACTGGCACTGGCGATCGTTTGCCCATCTGGGCTAAAGGCAACACTATAAACCCCATCGCGATGTCCAGTGAGAACGCTTTGACAAGTTCCGTTTGATAAGTCCCAGATTCTGATGGTTCCATCATCACTTGCGCTTGCTAATTGTTCGCTGGTGGGGTCAAAAGCAATATAACGAATCCAATTTGTATGCCCTTGTAGGGTGAACATTCTATGTTTGTTAGCAGCCTGCCAGACTTGGATTTCACAATTTGTACTGCTGGTGGCAAAGTGTTTACCGTCAGGACTAAACTGGACTGCTAGAATACCACCAAAGGTTTGCGTGAAGGATGAATAGAGAAATTCTGAACCTGAAAAGTTCACGTGATGCAGCTCCAGATCCTGTAGAAAAGCTTGACGGATGACTAAACTAGAGAAGTCATAGTTTGTCAGGTTCAGCTTGAACACGCGGTAGAGATTGAGTAAGTTACCTGCTGTATAGCCTAATCTTAATTCAGGGCTGTTTTGAATTGCATTGAATAAAGCATCTAATTGTTGTCGCAAAGAGGCTTCTGTTCTGAAATATTGTTGGCTCTCTCTGACTAAGGGTTCAAGAATGAGGCGAGTTTGTGCTTCCCGAATAAAGTCTTTGGCTTGAGCTTTGATTAGAGAGACTGAATTTAGAAGTTGAATCTGACCTGTTTTAATTTCATAGAATGTTTGTTCTAGCAGTCGATTCGTCATGTATTCCATCACGACAGGTTGTTGGGTAAAGCTACTCGACTGGGCAGTGTGTTTTTCAATCAGCGATCGACGATGCAGAGAATCCAGTGAGTCAATCAGGGTCCTGGTTGAAACAGGGGGAAAGAGATTTTCGCGCAGATCGCTGAAGCTTGCCCAATCTCGTTCGATTGCTAACCAGTACATGATTTGTTGTTCTACTGTTGTTAGTCGATCGAACTGCTCATTCAACAGTCGCCAAATGTCTCCAAAGAACAGCACTTCTTGTTTGAGGAATTCAGCAACGTTGCCATCAAAAAACTCTTGTAGCGTTGTGGCAACAATGTTTAATGCTAGTGGATTGCCGCCATATTGCTGAACTAAGCCTTCTAGCTCTGAAATTGGTCCAGCGTATCCCTTGCCCTCAAAAACTTTGATTCCTTCTACTCCTGTTAAACCGTTGAGTCGGAGCGATCTTACAGAAGAGTGGGGAGCTTCGATCGCAGCGAGTTCAATGGGCTTTTCTCGACTGGTAAGGATAATACAGCTTTGATGTTGAGCTTCACCAATACAGTTAAGCAGCGATCGATAGTTTTCATAACCGCTTCTATAGATGCCTGCTTGAACTCCTCCTTGGAGTAAAGTTTCGTAGTTATCTAGAACAATCAAACATCGTTGCTGAAGACAGTCTAGAAACTTGGACATCTTTTCGCCTGGTGTCTTTAGCAAGCTTGCGTTCGGATCAAGAAATTGAATCAACTCTGTGAGTAGCGTATCTAAATCTGGGGCATTTTGTAACGATCGCCAAATCACATAATCGAAGCTACTTTCAATCTGATGGGTGAGTTTGACTGATAGTGCGGTTTTTCCAATTCCGCCAGCACCGAAGATCCCGACTAGCTTACACTGCTGCTGAAGAATCCATGACTCCAATGTTGCAAGTTCGTGATCTCGACCGAAAAAACTAGAGCTATCTGGCGCACTGCTCAAATCTCTCGATCGTTTCGTCCTGCTGCTCACAATCGCTGCAAAATCTGTTTCGATGATGTCTTGAGGCGCGATCGACAATCTGAGACAGATTTCTTCAAACACAGCGCGATCGACGGGTTTTCCCGTGAGGAAATTCACGACGGTAGAACGAGCCAAGCCCAGATCCTCGGCGAGGGCTTGTTGGCTCAGAAAGCCATTCCGTCTCACCGACAGCTTAACCAGTCCAATGCAATCTTGGCGAACTTTTAACGATCGTGGCATATGAGTTTCGAGAAGCTAAGTCAAATTGTAGAGGAAATTGCTCAAGAATTAGCTTAACTCGGTCATTCTCAGGCACGAACTCAGTGAGCAATCCAATTTAATGAGATTATCGCTCACCAAGCGATGAAAACCTTTCTCATCGGGAGAACAAACGGTATGAAACGCCTCTTTGCACTGATGTCTGCTGCGCTGGTTTTTAGCACTTCTGCCACGCTGGTTGCGGGATCGATTGTCATCAATGGGCAACCTGCACAAGCTTATCCTGCTCGTCACCTCGGTGAGTAGTTCGAGCATCTGCGTAAGGTGTTTGTGAGTGCCACTCAGCTTCATAAACACCGATTCACTTCCTCGATGTTGCACTAAATTGCGAGAGTCAAAATGAATTCACTTCTTAACGTTCGCTTACTTCTCGTTACGGCTACGCTCATCTCTGCGGCGGCTACACCTGCATCTGCAATCACTCGAATCGGCAATGCTGAAGCGCCGCAAATCAAGGCTTGTGTTTGTCGAGGCAAAGTGATTCCGCCTCGGCTCTGTCCGCTGATTCACTGTACTGATGATGCGACACTTGGCGCTGCCGCTGAGCAGCCTTCTAATCTTTTGATGGCGCGGGACTGGTTCGGTTGGGAAAGAACGCCCAAATCGAAGCGCACTCCTGTCTAGTTGGTCTTTTGAGGGGCGATCGCCCCTCAGTTTCTAATCCTTTGGAGAATTGATCATGTCACAGATCGATGCGGCTACTTTTCTCAATCCTCAAAGCAATCAGAAAGAGATTTTATTGGCAGACTTGCAAGCTGCAAAATGGATTGAGAAGATCCAGGTAATGACTGATTTAGAAAAGCTCGCTGAGCATTTCATCTTCTATCACCATCATTTGACTCAATCGATCATGGGGACAACCGTGAGCCGCTTGGAGCAGGTGGATAGACAGCGCTTAGGTGAGATTATCCAGAGATGGGCAACGCTCTACTCAGTCGCACTCGATCAACTCAAAATCCATTTTCCGGCGCATTCTGCCCCTGATCTCATGATCAACGGCAAGAACTGGACAGAAACGATTCAGATTAATGGAATCGGACTGATGCGGTTAGCGAATGAATCGAGATATGCAGAGTACTGGGCAGAGAAATCCTTGTCGGATTCTGCAATCTACGACTCTTACAGCGAACGGCTAGACTTTCTGACTACAGAAGCCCATTGGCAGCTTAGCCAGCTTAAATTAACAGAGTCACTCGCCCTTTTCGATGCTGCAAATCTCGGTGTGACAACCTATGACATTGCCAGAGCAATCTATGACGCTCCAGATTCCGACTTTGTGGAACAGTTTCAATCTTTAGGGTGGCAAGTTCATCGCTTTGAGCCAGAAGCGAATCACGTTTGCTTGCTGCTGTATGAAGTCTTGCGGTCATTTAGCGATCGCTAATCCAACTCAGTCATTTTCAGTCTTCAACTCAGTCATGCCTCAGCTTTGATTAGAGCATACAGGCAGTTCAGTCAGGAGAACAACCATGATGCAGATTACGAACAAGCTCGATCGCTTCTCTCGCTTTTTGACTGCGATCGTCAATTTCCAACCGAAGCTAACTCACCTAACTAGAGAGAATTTACAGTCTAGCCCAGAGAATGCGGCTCATTCTCAATCTGTTGAATCGATTCGCGACGTTCAAGCTGCATATCTAAGTCGAGGATGGATTCGATAGACAAGCGATGACAATTGCGCTGATTGTAATTGTTATCACTGGCTCTAAGTATGAAAGTGAAAAGATCCTTAAAGCCTAATGGGTTTTGGGAAAGATGCCCTATTACTCTTAAGTAACAAAAGTATGTCTGGCAAAATCCGAACCGTTATTCCTATGGAATCTCATCATATTCCATCTTCTGTTGTCAAAGTAAGTCGATGTGAAATCGATGACTTGTGTCTAACCGTACAGGCATTCGAGATTCACCCAAATTCTCAGCTTGCAGCGGTTGAAGGGGATGCTGATTTACCGGAAAACTTAGCAGGATATTACTTTGTGGTATCTGCACTAGCTCAACCTAGCACAAGCGTTTTTAATGGTGATGGCATGATCTATCGCCTTGAGTTTCGCGATCGCAAGGCCACTCTCAAAACGCGGATTGCTAAACCTCCCTGCTATTACCTTGATCAAGCGATTCAACGGCATCCTGATCAGTATCCTAAAGCCTATGCCTTTCAAACTTCAGGACTCAACCGCATGAGTCGTAAACTGGGCAGTCGCAATCAACTTAATACAGCTTTTCTGCAAACGCGCGATCGACTAGTTTTAACGTTTGATGCCGGGATTCCTTGGGTCATTGATCCCGATAGTATGGAACTGATCGAGCCAGTCGGCAGAATGGATGAATGGCTCAGTGTCACCTCTCCGTTTGAAGGACTCATCCCGATGCTCAGCGAAGAGATTCTACCGCCCTACTCTAATCCGGCTCATCCCGTTTGCGATCAGTTCAAACCCGAACATGACTTTCTCAATTGCCCCAACTCTCCCGCTGAATTCCAACCAGATCACTTTTTAACCCTAAATTACTCGACAGGCTATAAAGGGAAGTTTAGGAAGAACTTCGATCGGACAATCGGCTGGATTCGGAGAAAAACAGCTCGATCGCTGAACATCGGTCGAGGAAAGAATACACCTTGCACTGATCGAATCTATGGATTTACTGATTTAGTTCGATATACCTTTGAAGACCATCAATTAGAGCGCTGGCAGTTGGTGCTACCGGATTGGGACAAGAACAATCCTGATGATGAGAAATTAGTGATTGGAGAGCAATCCATCCACCAAATGGCGATAACTGAAGATTATATTATTTTGATGGACATTGCTTTCAAAATTGAGTTCTCACAGATCTTTGCACCTTACAGTGTTGGATTGTTTGACCCATTGCTCGATCGACTTTTTAAGAGTCTGGTTCAGATCGGCAAAACACTCTTCTCTAAACAACAGCAAGCGAACTTACTCAAGCAACGATTAGATCTGGGTTATAGACTGTATGCTTTCTTTCTCAAGCTCCTACCTGCTGCTCAAATTACGAATTGCTATATTGTGAGTCGAGCAGAGTTACGAAAGTGCTGCAACAATCCAGGAGGAAGCTTAGCAGAGCCACCTAAATCGCTGCAAGCACGGAAAGTTACTATTCCGAGAGAAGTGTCTCACTTCACCGCAGACTATCATAATCCCGATGGCAAAATTACTCTTCACATTGGGCATCAAAATGGGACGGATGTTACTGAGTGGATTAGCAAATATGACAAGCCTGTAGAAGGACATGAAATGCAGTTTGGTCAAGAGCAGTCTCAGCGATTAGCGGGAATGAGTACAGGCGCAATGGATGTTAGCTCTTTTGGACGTTATGTGATTGATGGCGAAACAGGTGCACTACTGGATTCTAAAGTCTTTAGTGATGTAGAACATACGTGGTGGCCCTCAGTATATACCCATCGCGATCTTTGCCGTGAGCGAGCGACTGAGCCTGCCACTGAGGTCAAAAATATCTATTGGATGTGTTGGGGATTTTCGTGGGAGCTTGTTCCCGATCGAATTTATCAAGCCTATAAGGAGCGCGAGTTTAGAGTCGTTCACCATACTCAGTTGCCCAAAGAAAGCAAACCCTGCAAATTACTCCGTCTCGATACTCAAACAATGGAGATTGTAGACTGGTTTGACTTTCCGCCCGGTCACTTTGCCTGTTCACCTCAATTCATTCCGAAATCAACACCTTGCCCACCCCATCAAGATCCATCCACTCATGGATATCTTGCCTGTGTTGTTCTATCCGACACTTCCGATGCCCAACCCCAGGATGAGTTCTGGATTTTCGATGCTAACAATCTGGGTCATCGCAAGTATGATGATTTGGGTCATCTTATCAGTGAGTCAAGTTGTCTGCATAACAAAGCGGTGGTTTACAAGTTAAGCCATTCTCATACACTCAATCTTAGTACGACAATTCATTCAACTTGGTTGTCATTCAACGACTTTCTTCACAAAAGTAGTTTATATTCTACCCCGCAAAAGCGAAGAGACTTGCGACGGGCTGCATTTTGGCAAGATTTTGGCGCATTCGTTGACCCTAACAGTAAGACAACTGATATGACAAAGAACCCTAGAGCATTCAAAGTGCTCGATGAAACGACAAAATCCCTGTTTCAGCAGATTCAAGCTGAATTCATTGCACAAATATTAGAAGCAAAGCTAAGCAGTACGATTAGTGAATAGGTGTCTCAGCTATTTTGCTGACGCTGAAGGTAAGCCCAATTTTGTACGAGAATCATCATTGTATGTCGCCTGTTCCCAGTCGCTGGCTCGCGTTGTCGTGCCCTCAGTCGGAGCGTAGCACTCGGATGAGTTCTTCAACCACGAGGTCGGGTCGGGACAGAAACGGGTGGTGATCGGCGGCAAGGTCGATCGAGCGGGTGGCTCGACTGTCGTGGAAGCGCTGTAGGGCGAGGGAGGTACTGCGGTCCTCGGTGCAAACGAGGTACGTCGAGGGTCTGCCCCGCCACGCTGCTCGGGTCGTCTTAGTCCCGAAGGCAGTTATCGATTGTGCGGTAATTCGGTTCAACGCCTCGGATCTCTTCGTCTGTCAGGTCCTGCCAGAAGCGATCGCCGCACGAGGAGGCGGTTGTTTACTCTAATTTTCCTAAGTGGAACAGGAGAAGACGAATAGACTTCTTGCGTGGATGCCCTAGCGAATGGAATTCGCGGCTAAACAAACGAAGTCTGCCTGCGCGGACTGGTTGAAAAACGGCTGTCAGTGTACGCAGGTACACTTTGTCCGTATAGCCCCGAATTCTATTCGGTGGGTGTTTCGGATTCACGCAAGAAGACGAATGAACTGGGTGGCAGCGAGAACTGCCTGTTATGGTTGGAGATCGTTTTATACCTGCAAGAGTATGATACGGAAGTAGTTTGCAGCCAATTACTCATTTCGGGCTTCTGTACTTCTATGAGCGCTATCAAAGCCATTCCAGAGCAGGGACAACTCGTTAAGGTGCGGCAGCGGCTGTATGTGGTGACTGACGTGCGCCAGACGACGCTGCCCACCGATGTTTTGTTCTCCAAAGTCCCACCCGCTCAACATCTCGTTTTGTTGTCCTCGATCGAAGATGATGGCTTGGGCGAAGAACTTCAAGTGATTTGGGAGCTGGAGCCTGGAACGCAGGTGTTTGAGCGTGTAGAATTGCCGAAACCCACAGGCTTTGATGATCCAGCCCGACTGGATGCGTTTCTCGATGCGGTGCGGTGGGGAGCTGGCTCTTCCGCTGACATTCGTACCCTCCAAGCTCCGTTTCGGAGTGGCATTGATATTGAAGATTATCAGCTTGATCCGGTGGTTCGAGCAATTCAGATGCCGCGTGTCAATTTACTAATCGCTGATGATGTTGGATTGGGAAAGACGATCGAAGCGGGTTTAGTGGCTCAAGAACTCCTGATTCGCCATCGCTGTCGGCGTATGCTGATTATCTGTCCGTCTTCGCTGCAAATTCAGTGGCGTGACCAAATGCGGGATAAGTTTGGGTTGGATTTTCGCATCGTCGATAGTGCCTTGATGAAGGAATTACGACGGCAGCGAGGAATTCACGTCAATCCTTGGATTCATTTTCCTCGACTGATTACCTCGATCGATTTTCTCAAGCGGGATCGCCCACTGCGACTGTTTCGAGAAGTGCTGCCCGCAGAAGGCGAATCAATTTATCCCCGTCGTTTTGATCTTTTGATTGTTGATGAAGCCCATAATGTAGCTCCTTCTGGCAGTGGGCAATACGCGATCGATTCTCAACGCACCGCCACCATTCGCCTGCTAGTTCCGCATTTTGAACACAAATTATTTTTGACGGCAACGCCTCACAATGGTTATCCAGAGAGTTTTACAGCACTGCTAGAACTTTTGGATACGCAACGGTTTGCCAGAGGGGTCGAGCCGGATCGCAATCAGCTTCAAGTCGTGATGGTGCGGCGGTTGAAGCAGGAAATGCAAAATTGGGATGGGTCGCCCATGTTTCCGGGGCGCAAATTAGAAGCGATCGCAGTCGATTATCCCCAACTAGAACGGCAAGTTCATGCCGCGCTCAAACGCTATACAGAGTTACGAACAAAAGGCGTGGATGACAACGTTGAAAAATATGCCACGGAATTTGTATTGAAGCTGCTCAAGAAACGGCTGTTTTCCTCACCAGAAGCATTCTTGACCACATTGACACAGCACCAAGAATCTTTGACAACTGCTCGTCGTCGTCAAGCCAGTCGTTTGACAGCTAAACCAACCGAAGGAGTTCTACGACGACAACTTGAACAGGTCGAGGAAGATTTTGCGGACGACGACCTGTACGAAGCAGCAACGGATGAGTCGATTAGCAACACGAGCCGTTTGTTCCGATCGCTGGCTCCAGAAGAACAGGATTTGCTTCGAGGGATGCTTCAGTGGGCGGAAACGGCGGCTCGACAACCCGATGCCAAAGCCACTGAACTGCTCAACTGGATTAATGCTGTGATTCGCCCCAATGAGCAGTGGTCAAATGAACGAGTGATTATCTTTACCGAATATCGAGCGACCCAGAAGTGGCTCTATAACTTGATGGCATCGGAGGGATTAGTACAGGGCGACCGTCTGATGATGCTGTATGGTGGGATGAATTCCGATGATCGCGAAGCTGTTAAAGCAGCATTCCAGGCACATCCCGATGTTTCTCCAGTTCGGATTCTGTTAGCCACGGATGCAGCTTCAGAAGGTTTGGATTTACAGAATTTCTGTTCGCGCTTGATTCACTATGAGATTCCCTGGAACCCGAATCGAATGGAACAGCGGAATGGACGGATTGATCGACATGGACAGCGATCGAGCGAAGTGAAAATTTACCATTTTGTCGGCAAGGACTATCAGGAGCAAGCAACGAGCGGGACTCGTCCTGGGGATTTAGAAGGAGACTTGGAATTCCTAATGCGGGCGGCACTGAAGGTCAACAATATTCGTGAGGACTTGGGGAAGGTGGGTCCGGTGATCGCGTCTCAGGTTGAAGAAGCGATGTTGGGACGACGGGTGACGCTGGATACGTCGAGGGCAGAACGGGAATCGGAGCCTGTGCGCCGGATGCTCAAGTTTGAACGCAAAGTGCGCGATCAGATTGAGAAGCTACGAGAGCAGTTACATGAAACACGGCAAAACCTGCGGTTGACTCCGGAGAACATTGAATCGGTGGTGCGAATTGGGTTGGAATTAGCGGATCAGCCTCCGTTGATTGAAGCAGAAATCGAAGGGCTGCAAGGTCGAGCGTTTCATTTACCTCAACTGAAGAGTAGTTGGGCGGTTTGTGCAGAGGGTTTAGAGCATCCGCACACCAAAGAGATTCGCCCGATCGTCTTTGATCCCAATGCAGCACATCGACGGGATGATGTTGTCTTAGCGCACTTGAATCACCGCTTGGTACAGATGTGTCTTCGCTTGCTGCGGGCGGAAGTGTGGTCTACAGAAGGCAGAAAGCAATTGCATCGAGTAGCTGCTAGAGTAGTTTCGCCACAGGCAGGACTGGAAACTCCCGCAGTCATCGCCTATGGGCGCTTAGTAATTCTGGGCAGTGACCAGCAGCGACTGCATGAAGAAGTAATCGTAGCAGGTGGTGAATTGAAAGAGGGGCGCTTCAGTCGGTTAGGGGTGATGAAGTTGCAAGCGGCATTAGGTAATGTCTCTGATCAAGCAGTTCCCGAAGCGATGCAGCAGAAATTAGCTCAGATGTGGGATAAGTGCGAGAATTCGCTGATGCAGGCGTTAGAGGTGCGAAAAGCTGATCGATCGACGAGTCTACGACAGGATTTGCAGAACCGGGCTGAGAAAGAAATTGCTGACATTACTGCGGTTTTGACAGAACTTCAGAAAAGCATCTTAGCTGAGTTGCAGGAACCTCAAGTCGAACAGCTTGAAATCTTTAGTAATCCAGAGCGGGAGCAGTTTGAGCGGAATATCAATAGTTTGAAAGCGAGGGTAGAACAAATTCCGATCGAGATCGAGCAAGAAACAGCTTTGATCCGAAAGCGGTTTGAGAATCCAACTGCGCGGCTGTTTCCCCTAGCAGTCACGTTTTTGGTTCCACAAAAGCTTATTCGCCCCTAATAGACTGGTAGGGCTGACTTTTCGTTCGATGGTGAACTCATGCAAAAGACCCAAGCTTTCGCAATCCTTGCCCCGGTTCCAGAGATGCACTTGATTTCTGGATTGGAAGCGATCGCGGCTCAACTCGATTTAGATGACCTTCCTGCGGATCATGTGCCGAAGGTGGCGTTTGGCAGTATGGCGTTTGAATTGTTTGCGGAAGTTGAGACACTGCGGGCGGGAAAAGCGATCGAGGTTTTGATCTATGCGTCTCATGCGAAAGGCGAACAGCCATTGAACCCAGAGGCAACTTGGCGAGGATTGTATGTGGGATATGTCGGATCGCGTCGGGGTCGGTATCCAGGGAAATCGATTTATCGTCCTAAATCGACGATTACGGATAGTCCGACTTGGGCAGGGTTTTGGGAAGTTCAGGAATTAGAACGGCTTAAAACCGCAATTCCAATTGGAAATTTGCGAGGTAAAAATAAGAAGACCAATTATCAAGCTCGATTTATTCCCGAAGGTTCAGTTCTGATTGAATTCCCCTAACTTATGTCTACTGCTCGTCATCACGCTGAATGGTTGTCGTTAGTTGAAGCATCAGGTCCATTTTTGAGTTTGCCTGTGCTACTCAAGACGTTTCCGGCAGGATTAGATGCTCATGACCCGGAGCATTTGAAGCTGTTGCGATCGGCATCGGAGGAATGGCAGGACAACCAATTTGGACTGAAGCCAGAACCCGCTATCCATCAAGCATGGGTAGAGTTTGTGCTGAAACAAACGCTGGAATTACCGGATGAAGTGTTGCTGAGTGGACAACAGATTCCATCTGGGTTGAGGGTGACGTTCGCAGAACAAAACGAGACGATTCGCCCGGATTGGGTTGTGGTGAATCCAACGGGGACATCGGATGCGGGAAAGCCTCGGCTACTGGTGCAGATTGTTCCGGCAGAACAGGGATTAGAAAAGCCATTGAAGGGGTCGCGATCGTCATCCAGTCCAGCGACGCGAATGATGGAATTGCTCCATGCTTGCAATGTGCGGCTGGGATTGGTGACGAATGGCGAACACTGGATGCTGGTGAATGCGCCGAAGGGAGAAACCACTGGGTTCATTTCCTGGTACAGCACCCTTTGGATTGAGGAGCATTTGACACTGCGGGCATTTCGGAGCTTGCTAGGAGTGCGGCGATTCTTTGGGGTGGATGATTCCCAGATTTTAGAGAAGTTGCTGGCGGATAGCTTGACCGATCAGCAAGAAGTTACGGATCAGTTGGGCTATCAGGTGCGACGGGCAGTTGAGGTGCTGGTGAGCGCGATCGCACGTCTCGATCAAGACCAAAACGGGGCATTGCTGAAGGACATTTCAGAACCTCGGCTTTATGAGGCGGCGCTGACTGTGATGATGCGGTTGGTGTTTCTGTTTTGTGCAGAGGAGCGGGGCTTATTGTTGCTCGGCGATCCGATTTATGACCAGCATTATGCAGTGTCTACTTTGAGGGAACAACTGCGATCGCACGCGGATCAACATGGAGAAGAGGTCTTGGAGCGGCGATCGGATGCTTGGTGTCGATTGTTGGCAACATTTCGGGCAGTGTATGGCGGGATTTTTCACGATACGTTGCAGCTTCCCGCGTATGGTGGGAGTTTGTTTGATCCCGATCGCTTTCCGTTTTTGGAAGGGCGGAAGCAGGGGACAGAATGGGATGAGAGCGAGGCTGATCCACTGCGGCTGAACAATCGGATTGTATTGCATTTGCTCGAAGCATTGCAGATTTTACAGATTCGGGTGCAGGGAAGTGGTGTAGAGCCGCGTCGGTTGTCATTTCGAGCGTTGGACATTGAGCAGATTGGGCATGTTTATGAGGGCTTGCTCGATCACACGGCAGTTCGGGCAACGGTTCCGGTGTTGGGATTGGTGGGGACGCGCTACCAGGAACCAGAGATTGAACTCGCAGAATTGGAGCGGTATCGGGCTGAGGGCGAGGAAAAGCTATTGGCATTTTTGAAAGAGCAGATGGGGAAATCGCCTGCTGCTTTGAAGAAATTGCTCAAGACGGAAATTGAACCTCGTGAGGAACAGCGACTGCGATCGGCTTGTAATAATGATGCGGAATTGTTCGATCGCTGTTTTCCCTTTGCATCGTTGATTCGGAAAGATACGCTGGACTATCCGATTGTGATTTCAACGGGCAGTGTATATGTCACCGAAGGAGTCGATCGACGGCAGAGTGGAACGCACTATACGCCGCGCAATTTGACCGAGGAGATTGTGCAGTACACGCTGGAACCGTTGGTGTATGAGGGCGTGGCAGAGGGGAAACCGAAGGAAGAATGGCGACTGCGATCGGCATCCGAATTGCTGCAATTGAAGATTTGCGATATGGCGATGGGCAGTGGGGCGTTTTTAGTGCAGACTTGTCGCTATTTGGCGGGGAAATTGGTCGAGGCGTGGCAGTTGGCAGAGGCGGAACATCCGGGGCAGGTGGTGATTGCACCAGAGGGAACACTGTCGATCGCACGTCCAGAAGAATGTCCGATTCCCAAAGAGCCAGAGGAGCGGTTGCTGGTGGCGCAGCGGATTGTGGCAGATCGCTGTCTGTATGGAGTCGATAAGAATCCGTTGGCAGTGGAGATGGCGAAGTTGTCGCTGTGGCTGGTGACGCTGGCAAAGGGGCGACCGTTTACGTTTTTGGATCATGCGCTGAAGTGGGGCGATTCGCTACTGGGGATTACTCGCGCTGAACAGATCGAGTTTTTGAAATTGAATCCCGAAAACGAAGCCGTACAACTGAGAACCGTATCCGATCGCTGGAAACCGCTTTTACAAAAAGCGATCGAGAAACGGCAATTGCTAGAGAGCTTTAGTGTGAATGACATTACAGATTCTCAGAAGAAGGAGCAACTCTTTCAGGAAGCAGAAGAAGCCACTGAGAACATTCGTCATGTTGGGGATTTTCTGATTGCAGAAGCCTTGGCAAGCGCAGTCAAGACGAGCGATTTAACTTCGGATGAGTTGAAGGTTTTAGCAGAGTTAGTGCTTGAAGCATTGAATGAAGAAGATGCACAGAAGCGGAAACGAGACATTGCTGCGATTCGAGCAAAAACCTTGCGAATGTTAAATATTGGAACTCCAGAAAATCAAGCTTCTCGAAAGCCATTTCACTGGTTGCTGGAGTTTCCTGAAGTATTTTTTGAAGGAGAGAAGAAGGGATTTGATGCGATCGTGGGTAATCCCCCATTTCAAGGCGGACAAAAAATCACAGGCGCAATTGGGACAGACTATCGCAACTATCTAGTAGAACATCTCGCGAAGGGTCAACGAGGCAGCGCGGACCTATGCGCCTACTTCTTCTTACAAGCCAATCAACTCACGAATAATACTGGTGGATTCGGATTAGTTGCTACAAATACAATCGCTCAAGGTGATACTCGTGAAGTTGGCTTAGATCAATTAGTTGAAAGTGGTTGTGTGATTAATCGTGCGGTTCCGAGTCGTCCTTGGGTTGGGTCTGCAAGTTTAGAAGTTGCGTATATTTGGTCATGTAAAAAGCAATGGCAAGGTGAATACATTTTAGATGAGAAAGTAGTCACTGGAATTACATCATTTTTAACGCCACCTGGAAAAGCACTTGGTAAGCCCTATCAACTGATTGCAAATCAGAATAAATCGTATATCGGCTCATATGTTTTAGGTATGGGATTTGTTCTCACACCGGAAGAAGCACAGGCACTTATCGACAAAGATCCAAAGAATAAAGAAGTGCTGTTTCCCTATCTCAATGGTGAAGATTTGAACTCACGCCCAGATCAATCTCCGAGCCGTTGGGTGATTAATTTCAAAGACTATCCGTTAGATGCGGAACATGATGATCCGAAGAAGCCGAAAGGTGCGCCCTATGCAGCAGATTATCCTGATTGTTTAGCGATCGTGCGTGAAAAGGTGAAGCCTGAGCGGGATAAGAATACTTTCAGTAAGTCTGCTCGTGAAAAATGGTGGCTTTATGAGAGGTCACGCCCAGAGCTTTATGGAGCGATCAAAGAATTTGAGCATGTATTGATAACGGCTCAAACAAGTCGTAGATGGGCACTCACTTTTCAAAGAACAGATATTATTTATTCGCATACAGTTGTCATTTTTCCGATAACAACCTGGACCGAGTATGCAGTAATACAAGCATTTACTCATGAAGAATGGCGCTTAAAATACGGAGCAAGTCTACGATTAGACGCACGATACACACCTTCAGACTGCTTTGAAACCTTTCCTTTCCCGATTCTCAGTTCTCAATTTTCCATTCTCAATTCCATCGGCGAAACCTACTACAACCATCGCCAATCCATCATGCTCGATCGACAAGAAGGACTGACCAAAACCTACAACCGCTTCCATGATTCCAATGAAACCGCAGACGACATTGCGAAACTACGATCGCTGCATATCGAAATGGATCAAGCGGTCGCGATCGCCTATGGTTGGCAAGACCTCGACTTAGGGCACGGCTTCCACCAAACGAAGCAAGGCATCCGCTTTACCATCAGCGAAATGGCGCGGCGGGAAGTCCTCGATCGACTGTTGCAAATGAACCACGATCGATACGCTGAAGAAGTTGCCCAAGGCTTACATGACAAGAAAAAATCCAAAGGCAAAACTACCAAAAAGAAAAAAACTGAAGACAAACCCCAAGATGAGCAAATCAGCCTGTTCTAGAAAGCTCACCCTGTCACAACATGTTCGAGCGATCGCGGATCTTTCACCCGTACAGAAGCACTCAGAACTTCCAGACCCACCACATTTCCCGCCTCGTCATAATCCAAAATAATGCCCGATGAGTCCTCGTTACTCTCCTCGATCGGCGCATCGCTCAACACGATCCGCAGCACATCAGTTTCAGCATCATAGATCACCTTCATTCCTGCCTCCAGTACCGCTTAATCTGACTGGTTCGATAAACCGTGATGACGATCGCGGGTTCCGTATTGTCAGCCACAATTGCCCGAACTAAATAAGTTTTACCATTCTCAAACTCAAACTGCGACTGATACGCTTTATTTCCATCTCGATCGTCTACAATCTGCTGCGGATTTTGCAAAACAGAATCTAAAAACTCCCTTGGAATCTCTCGCCGTTCTCGTTCCTCCTCCGCATGACGCGAAATATAAAAACTCATTGCCTCAAAGCTCCTCATCTCTGCCCAAGTTTACAGCGAAACAAAGTGCGATCGCCTATGATGGCAAGACCTCGACTTAGGGCACGACTTTCACCCAACCAAGAAATCCGCTCTACCATCAGCGAAACGGCGCGGCGGGAAATCCTTGAACACGAAGTGCGCTGAAAGTATCGACTCTTGCAACTGAACCACGATCGATATGCTGAAGAAGTCGCCCAAGGCTTACACAACAAGAAAAAACCAAGAGGCAAAGGTAACGCCAAACAGAAAAAGCCTGACGATTCTCCCCAAGACAAGCAAATCAGCTTGTTCTAGCCCAATTTGGTAAAGTTAAAACAGCATTGAGGACATCAAGCGCATGACTGACACCGCCAACTTTAGGCAAACTCTATTGGAAACTATGTGCGCTGCTTTGCAGATACCGTGAGGGTTGCTACCTCTCACCCAGCCTTTACAAACCAGGACTACCAGATGATGTACTATCCCCTCAACTTTGAATAGAAAGGTGGTCTAGATCGAGCCGATCACTCTGCACATACTCTTTTGCCGTCATATCTTCTAACGTTGTTACAACACCTTCCACACGCTGAAAACGTCCAGCAGCAGAAACCAACCTCAACCACTTCTCAAGCAATTTATTCCAACTGGTTCCCTGAAACTGAAGGTCTTCCTCATTCCGAATAAACCAAAACATCAGTTCCATAGAAACTGCATCCCAAGCAGGAGAAGCTTGAACCCGAATCTCTTGTAGCGATCGTAAAGCCTCTCCTTCAGGGCTATTCTTACCATGCTTGCTTTGTAGCTGTTTCTGGAGCGGTTTAATAAACTCAATAAAATCATCTGGAAATGCAAATCGAACTCGCTTTCGAGCCAATGCTTGCCCTAAATTTCTAAAATCCTGATCACTGATACACCCAACTTGCCGCTCCCATTCTGTAACAACGGCTTTCTCAATCGTCATGACCCGATCGAGATCTGCTACAAGACTTAACTCAGCCGCACCTGGAATAAACGCATACTGAGGTCGTCTCCCTCGCTGTACCTCCTGTAAAGATGCAGCCTCCACCTCGACTAGCGGCACAACCTCCACAAATGGACGATCCTCACAAGAACGTACAATATCGCAAGTTTGCGTCACAACAACTAACCCCCGAACTGCAATCTCTGTCAGATCCACACCTTCCTGAGCATCTCTGATTGCTTCCTGCGTAATCGGTTTCTGAAGGTTGTATCGTAAAACAAACCATTGTTCTCCCAGGACAAAATCCCCTTGTCTCCAGGCTTGAAGAGAAGTAGTTACTGCTTGCAGCCAATCTCCTCGGTCATTGATTTGCGTCATGCTTACGATTCCTTACCACCCGTGCAGGTTTTGATCTTCCAACCTCTCGATGCACCGGATCTTGTAGTGCATTTACTAAATCCGCTGGAGGAGGAGGTAACCGAGACACGATCGCAGTTTCAGACAACGCGGCAACTTGCGGTTTTGGTAGCGCATTCCCCTCTCCCAAACGTTGTTTTACCTCCTCATACTTTCCTGCTGCTAGCAAATCGATCGGTAGCCGGGAATCATCATCAGGACTCAGAAGCAGATTACGATTTAGGCTAGCACTTCCACGATCGATAGATCGAACAGTTCCCAACAACCGATGCAAAGTTTCTTCATGCGCTTTCGATAACGCCTGACCGCTAGCCCAAAAATGCAATGTTCTGCGTGAAACCTGAAAAAGATTCGCAAGTTGATCCCAAGTTAATCCACTCAACCGCCTCAATTCACTCAAAGCCTCCTGAGTCAACTCAGTTGAATTAGAAGCCTCATTATCCGAGACAGCTAGGTGGACAGGTAATCCACTTGTGGTTCTTCTAAAATTTTCTAATGCAGCAGAACTCATTGGCACATCATGGGATGCCGTTCCAGGTAGATGCAGGATCAGCACGCCTACTGCACTAGCAGCGGTGTGACCCATTGCGCCTAAAGCAGAAGTCCTGGCAACAGCATCTAACCTTCTTGTAGACATAGTATTCATACATCACCTCCAAAGCGCCGCAAAAAGCTTGGAGTCACCGCCCATCGAAAAAAAGTATAGATCCGTTCAGCGAAATGTTGTGCTTCATGCATCAGCACTCCAATGTTAAACTCGCGATTTTTAGACAAGGACATATCTAAATCCAAAATCCAGCTTTGCTGATCGATTGGCTCGATCGCATACAAGTCAAAGCTCGTACCAGCAGGTATTAACCCCCATCGAGCAGCAATCTGCTCCTCTCCATTGGGAAGATTGAATAGTGATTCATTAATAGTTTGATGAACAGATGCTTTAATGTCTAGACCGATAATCCCTGAGATTTCAGGGCGCACTAAATCTGCAAGCTGATTGACATCTTCTCCAACCAATTGATCGATATAGCGGAGTCCAAGACGTTCCACAACTTGAGGCTGAATATATGTTTCCAGCGCAGCCAACACTACTTCTAATCGCTTTAGAAAATCATTGCGGCTTAAGTAAGCAGTAGTTTCCAGTGCAACAAAGTCAGGTGCCAATGTAACTCGCCAGTTTCCATCTAGGTCTATAAATCGCCATGTTGTCCGAGGTTCAGTCGGTACTATTCCTTGCATACCCACCACAAACCCCTGAGTTTGCTCTGGTTGTAGAATGGGATACTGTTTCCGTAGTGCTTCTTGAAATCCACTCACAAACTCTTTTCGCTCGATCGATAAGATCAGCGGGAAACGAACTTGAGCAAGTACACGAACCAAAGGTGCGTTTTTCAATGGCACCTCATCAGTCGGTGGCGCTGTGAGTGGATTAAAGTGAGTCGCTTGATCCATATTCTGGTAAGGGTGGAGAAACAACCTGGATTGAGAAACTGGCGTACATTTCTCATGGTTCCCCATGCCCATCTTAGGGGAGATATGTGAAATAGAGTGTGAAGTTTCTCCAGAATTGCGATGTTTTATCTCCTGAGTTACCCCAATCACCTCGTGATCGCCACCTCTTCTTCAGCATATTTAGAAGATGATATGAGAACACATTTTTCAGAATCCCTCAAACTCGTATCTCTCAGACTGCCATTTAATTCGCTTGTCAAATCCTTGAAATCAACCAAACCAGACTCCTCGGTTTGCGGGAGACTCTCTTATGACAATGCTTTTCCTCGCTTGGCAAGACCCATCCTCACGCGCCTGGTTCCCGATCGGTAAGCTTACCTACGACGGGAAACTGTATCACTTCGCTTATCTTCAAGGCACTTTAGAGGCACAGCAGAAAGCAGACTTCCAACCCCTGCTGTCATTTCCCGACCTTTATCAAACCTACGGCTCACCAGAACTGTTTCCCCTGTTTGCGAATCGCCTTTTGCGCCCCTCTCGTCCAGACTACTCAGACTTCGTACAATGGCTCAACTTGCCTAAACATCAAGACGATCCCATTGCCCTCCTCGCTCGTAGCGGCGGCAAACGTGCAACGGATTCTTTTGAGGTTTTTCCCTGTCCAGAACGCGACCCGCAAGGGCAGTACCATATTCACTTTTTCGCACATGCACTCCGGTACATCCCACCCGAAAGCCAGCAATCTATTCAAACTCTGCAAGTTGGAGAGGAATTGCAGGTCATGCACGATCTTCAAAATCCCGTTGATTCCAGAGCCTTAATCCTACGAACCAAGAATCTACACATTGTTGGATTCTGCCCTCGCTATCTAGTGCAGGACTTTTTTGAGTTGGTCTGCCAGTTTCCTCACAAAGTCAAGATTTCTGTAGAACGCATTAATCCTCCTCCAACCCCGCTTCAGTATCGGCTTCTCTGTAATTAATTGGACTACCGAATGGTCAGAAGATTTTCATCCTTTCTCCAGTTCGTCCTATCAGATGATTAGTACAAAGCGCAACTCCGAAGAAACCGCACCTGAAGAATCCAAAGTTCCTGTCTAAACTTGCTGCTTCCACTAAGCCCTAAGCTCCTTGAAATAATATCTAGACACTTGCACTCATTGAGCAATGATCTGAATTAAGGATTCAGATCTCCTTTAGGCAATTCTTCGTTATCATGTGCCAAGATTAACCATGTCGTAACCGTAGAAAACAATCATTTCTGCGATCGCGACATTCGATAGCGACTCAGCCCCCGAACTCTAGTGCCCTTCGAGATCATTCACAAACCCACGTTCACCAATCAACTCCTCGCCATCCCAAAAGAGCGAGTCCTACAGATATTGGAGAAAATCGAAGTTCTACGGGGTGATCCCAAACCTCATGCCAACCTGAAAAAGAAGCTACATGGCTATAAGGGCGACATTTACCGTCTGCGCTCTGGGGATTATCGCATCATTTATACCTATGGAGATGGCTGGGTCGCCTTACTTGGGGTTGATGCCCGCAAGGACGTTTACAGAGGCAATAAGTTAGTCGCAGAGGAAACGGAGATCAACGTTGCTGCCTTTTCTAATCTTGACGATCTCCTCACCCCTGAGAAAGCTCCAACCTCTCCGCCCAACCCTGCTGAAACTGCAACCCTTTTACCCGTTGAGATCACCGAAGAACTGCTCGATCGCTTGCTCATCCCCAAAGCCTGTTATCCAGCTTTGTTTGCCTGTCGTACTTTTGATGACCTGCTCGAAGCGGATATTCCTGCTGGAGTCTGCGATCGCGTTTTTGATTGCATTACCGCACCTAACTTTGACTTAGTACTCAGGCAACCGAGTTTTGTCACCGGAAGTTCAGACGAACTCCTGCGCTTCAAAGAAGGAGATTTGCTGGGTTTTCTGCTCAAGCTCAATTCAGAACAAGAGAAATATGTCACCTGGGCACTGAATGCAACAGGTCCGACTCTGCTCAAGGGCAGTCCAGGAACAGGCAAAAGTACCGTTGCGATTTATCGAACTCGCGAGATGCTCAATCAGCTTAAAGCGAGTCGCGATAGCTCCACTACACAGGTACGTGCCCGTTCTCCTCGAATTCTCTTCACCACTTATACGAATGCGCTTGTTTCATTCTCTGAACAATTGCTTCAGCAGCTTCTAGGCGAGGATGCTCAGTTTGTTGAAGTCAAAACGGCTGATGCTTTGGTATATTCGATCGTCTATCAACTCAGTGGTCAGCCCCAAATTGCAACCACTAAAGAACTACTCACCCTTGTTAAGCAATCGATTCTGTGCGCGATCGTAACGCTTGAAGGCAATGTTCTACAGCAACAGGCACAACGGCTTATCCTGCAACGCCTCCAGCCCGAATACTTACTCGAAGAACTTACCGAAGTCATTGATGCAAGAGGGATTGACAGCTTAGAGGATTATCAAGCCACCCCGCGTACAGGTCGCAGCATCCCACTTAACAAGATTCAACGCCAAGCGATTTGGCACTTGCGGCAACACTTCGATCGTCTCTTAAGCGCAAAAGGAACGGAAACCTGGGCACAAATTAGGCTTCGTGCCCTCAAGCTGCTACAGGCTAGCGAAATGTTGCCAATGTATGATGCTGTGGTCATCGATGAAGCCCAAGATCTCAGTCCCACTGTGCTGCGCTTCCTGATTCAACTTTGTGGCGCACCGAATCGTCTCTTCATTACTGCCGATGCCAACCAATCGATTTATGGCAGTAGCTTCCGGTGGAGCGATGTACATGACTCGCTCAAATTTGTCGGACGAACAGGCATTCTGAAAATCAATCACCGCACCACTCAAGAAATCGGGGAAGCTGCTTATTCATATCTGCAAGATGGCACACTCGATCCGGAAGGTGAGGAGCGACTTTACGTTCACACAGGTCCACCGCCTGCGGTTCGTGCCATTGTCGATCGCGCTTCTGAAGGAGATTTACTCGCTCAATTTTGCCGCACGGCTGCTCATGAATTCCGTTTGGGGCTTGGAGCCTGCGCGATTCTCGTCCCAACTGAAAAGGCTGGAAAGAACATTACTGGACAGTTGAATTATCTGGGAATTGAAGCACGATTTATGACGAGCAAAGACTTAGATCTGAACTGTAAGGGTGTGAAAATTCTGCCACTCAAAGCTGCTAAAGGATTAGAGTTCCCGATCGTCGCGATCGCAGGGTTTCTAGAAACCCCCTACCCTACAATCCCAAAAGGCACTCCCCCCGAAGCCACCAGTGAAGTCCTCGTCCGAGAACGACGCACCTTGTATGTTGCAATGACAAGAGCGATGCGTGCCCTACTTGTTCTCGTTCCTGCTAAGAAACCGTCACTCCTTCTCCAATCCTTTGATTCTCAACTCTGGAACCTCGGCGACTTATGAAGATTATCAAGCTTCCGTCCATTCTTCCCAGCAATCTCGATCTAGAAAAAATCAATCAACAGTTGCGCGATCGTACTGCCCAACTCGATTGGAGCGCCGTTGTTTCAGCTTCTGATGAGTCTCTTAATGTCTTGCTAACTGGACTCGATTTATCAGACGATGCGGATGTTCTAGGGGATAGCACTTTATCAGAAACGATCGCGGGCAAGATCGTGCAGGTGCTTCAGGAACAGCCGGAACCTGTTAAGACTCGACAATCAAAGCCAACTGAGCCTAAAATTACTCCTGCCATTTGGCAGCAATCCACCTTATTGCAGCCTCAGTTCGTAGCAACGAATCCAGAACAAAGTGAGGGGCAAGGCAATCTGATTGAGATGCAATTTGTCCCAACTCCTTCACCAGAAGCTGATTCACCTGCTGCGGAGAACGACAAAGCGCCATCCTCTGATACTGCACCTGTTCTACAGCCCCCTTCTTACTACCAAATCCGAGCTGAGCTAGAGGAGGCTGTCTTAGCCGACTTGTTGGGTCCAGCAGGCGGAGAATATGAAGAAGTGGATGAAGCGCGAGTCAGCGATCGCTATCTCGTTGGGTTACTGGCTCCCCTACATCGACGCAATCGCCCCGCTCAATCTGATGATCAACTTGAACAACTTGATGAACTGGTTGCTGCGAAGACTGGAACCGTTGATGAAAGCACAGAGCAGCTCGATGAATTGGCTGTGGGCGGAACCAGTACGATCGAAGATGGCACAACCGAAACGATCACTCCCGCGATCGAAACCATGTTTCCCTCCTCGATGGGCATGAGCTTCTGTGTGAGTGGCACTGCCAAAGCAATCATCATCAATGCAGGATGGGGACAATACGATCGCACCAAGAGCGAGTATCTCCAAACTCCAACAGGCGCACCTAAAGCCGTATGGCGTAGATACCCAGTCATCGGTCAATCTCCACCCATCGCTCTAAAAGCAGGTGCAGTGAACTCCTGGCGGATCGACCCGGAGCGCGAAGTTTATGTGCGTGGGCAAATTCGTGCAGTTGGCTCCGATTGGATTATTAGTTTATTTCTCGTGAATGAACAGCGAGAACCGGATCGCTCTCCGGATCAGGCATGGCTATTTCAGCCCGAAGTCAGCGTTGAATCTGCTGACCCCAATCATCGTGCGATTTTCATCCGTAAAGCAACGAGGCGATCGCTCGGTAAACTCGACCCGGTACAGTATGCCGAAGAACAAGCGATGGAGATGATCTATCGGCATCAAGTTGAATTTGCTGTCGGGCATGGGACAGGCGTTCACGCTGAATTAGCGGAAGGAAGTGATGATCACGCAATTCGCCTTTGCACTCGTGTCGTTCCCGCTTATGAAGTTCCTAAAACGGATGCTCCCACGCCAGATGAGATTCCTGGACTTGTGGGACTGGTTCTAGATATGAAAGAGCTGGCAGAAGCGACCCCAAGCGGTTTGGTTGCGAAACTCAATCCGCTCGTTGCTGCCTACGCAAATTGGATAGAAGGGCAAGCGACTCGGATTGCTGATCCAACCGCCAAACTGCAAGGTTATGAAGCGATCGCAACGGATGCACTTGCGAACTGTACTCGCGCTTTAGAACGCATTCAGTCCGGTCTGGAGTTATTGCAATCTGATTCACAAAGTTTTGAAGCGTTTCAATTCATGAATCGCTCCATGTGGCAGCAGCGAGTTCATTCGATTTATACAGAGCAAGTCCGGCGTGGCGAAACGGTAGAACTTAGCACGATTGATATTCCTAAAAATCGTTCCTGGCGACCTTTTCAGCTTGCATTTATCCTACTCAATCTGCCCAGCATTACTGACCTCAATCATCCAGATCGTACCGATGAAACACAAGCGATCGCAGATTTGCTCTGGTTCCCTACAGGCGGTGGTAAGACTGAAGCGTATTTAGGACTGACCGCTTATACGATCGGACTGCGGCGATTGCAAGGCACGATCGGAGGACGCTCCGGTGAATCGGGTGTTGCTGTGTTGATGCGGTATACGCTTCGATTGCTCACCCTGCAACAATTTCAACGCGCTACGGCTTTAATCTGCGCTTGCGAAGCGATTCGGCGAGAAGATCCTACGAAGTGGGGAAAAGAACCGTTTCGGATTGGATTATGGGTTGGACAGAAAACGACTCCCAACCGGACTGAACAAAGTGAAGAATTCCTCAAGCAGAAGCTTGGACAGTATCAACCCACGAGCAGTGGTTCTCCCCACCAACTCACGAACTGTCCTTGGTGCGGTTCTAAGATTGACCCTGGCAAACAGAATATCAAGGTTGAATCCTTTGCGAAGGGGCAGGCACGAACGCTAATCTACTGTGGTGACACCCTCGGTCGCTGCTTATTTTCTCAGAAACAATCTCCCACTGAAGGCTTACCGATTCTGGTTGTGGATGAAGAGATCTACCGTCGTCTACCTACTTTGTTGATTGCAACGGTCGATAAATTTGCTCAAATGCCCTGGAATGGCGCAGTGCAAATGTTGTTTGGACAGGTTGACGGCTACTGCCAACGGCATGGATTTGTGTCTCCTGAGATTGAGGATTCTCCGAGTCATCCTGCGAAGTATGGTCAACCGCTTGCTAAGACGCTATCTCACAATCCGTTGCGTCCTCCAGATTTAATTATTCAGGACGAGTTACACTTGATTAGTGGACCCCTTGGAACTTTAGTGGGACTGTATGAAACAGCCGTCGATAAACTGTGTTCCTGGACCGTGAATGGCAAAACGGTTCGCCCTAAAGTGATCGCTTCCACAGCAACCATTCGGCAAGCAAGAGATCAAATCCACCACCTGTTCTTGCGCCAAGTGCAAATCTTTCCACCGCAAGGTTTAGATGTTACCGATAACTTCTTCTCGCTGCAACGAGAGCCGAGTGAGGAGTATCCAGGACGGCGATATCTGGGAATTTGTGCAACCGGACGTAGACTAAAAGCTGCCTTAATTCGAGTCTACACAGCAGGGCTTGCAGCATCCCAGGCGCTTTACGAGAAGTATGGCGAAGCGGCTGACCCCTGGATGACTTTGGTGGGTTACTTCAATTCAATGCGAGAATTAGGCGGAACACGGCGACTTGTTGATGATGACATTCAATCTCGTCTTGGCAAGATGGATCAACGAGGGCTGGCAAAGCGATCGCGCATTGAGGTCAAAGAGCTTACGTCTCGAATTGCTTCAACCGATATCCCGATCGTGCTGGATGCGCTAGAAGTTCCGTTTAATCCGAATCGAGACAAGAAAACAGACTCGCGTAAACCGATCGATGTTCTACTCGCAACGAACATGATTTCAGTCGGTGTCGATGTCCGACGCTTAGGCTCAATGGTCGTGACTGGACAACCGAAAACAACAGCAGAGTATATTCAAGCCACTTCGCGGGTTGGACGAACGTTTCCTGGCATTGTGTTCACCGTTTACAACTGGGCACGACCGAGAGACTTGTCCCATTATGAGCAGTTTGAACACTATCACGCGACGTTTTACAAGCACGTTGAAGCATTATCGGTGACTCCCTTTGCGCCTCGTGCGATTGATCGTGGTCTCGCCGCTCTACTCGTTGCACTCGTGCGTCTGAAAGGAACGGAACTCAACAAAAATGACAAAGCTGGGCGCATCGATCGCAATCACCCGCACGTTCAAGAGGCGATTAACACGATCGTCACTCGTGCTGCGAATGTAGAGGGTCTCAAAACGCGAGATCTAGTTAGACAGGAATTAGAAGCCAAACTGGACTACTGGCTAGAACAATCTGCGAACTTAATGGGTGGAGCCGTGCTGGGCTATCAATCTCAGAAAGATGGTGTGACTCAAGGGTTACTCACGCAGCCTGGACAAGGCGATTGGCAACCGTTTACCTGTTTGAATTCGCTTCGCAATGTGGAACCGACGATCGGACTAATTCTGGACGATCGCATCCCTGATGATGATTTCCGTACTCCTCAACCCATGCCCACACCCGATTGATATCCCTTATGACACAAGCACAACCCCGTAATAAAGTTGGTGAACTCCGACCTAGCCAGATTCTCTTTTCCGCTGGTATCGGCTCCGTGATTGATTTACCCAATCTTTCCACAATGGTCATGGGACTTGATGATTGGGATATCAACTATGCCAAGGAGTTAGGAGAGGAACGATTGCTCGGAGCGGTAAAGCGATCGCTCTCACCCTCTGTCAAGCGTCTACTGTCTCCACCCCTCCCTCCTGAATCCGATGGAGCGCCAAGCTTTCTCGACGAAAGCCACCGAATCGGTATTCCAGTTTCTCCATTTCCCACCTGGATGCTCTGCCCGAATTGCCGCCTCTTAGCACCGCTACAATCTCGATTGTTTGACTTGAAGACCGATCGCTTTCGTCCAGATCAAAACCGCTATGTGCATACGAACTGTCCAAAGGGCAAATACCCACCGACTGTCATTCCGGCTCGTTTCCTCGTTGCCTGTAAGCATGGGCATTTAGATGACTTTCCTTGGCGATACTTTGTCCATCGCGGTGCGGATTGTAAGAAAGGAACCTTACGGTTGAACGAGTATGGGGTGTCCGGTTCTGCGGCGGATATTGAGGTGAAATGTGATAGCTGTGGTGCAACTCGTCGAATGTCTGATGCTTTTGGTGAACCTGGCAAAAAGAATATGCCTCAATGTCGCGGTCGCCATGTTCACCTACGGAATTTTGATGAAGGCGGTTGCGATCAGCAGATGGTTGGTATTCTGTTAGGTGCTTCTAATAGCTGGTTTCCCATTACCCTGTTTGCGCTTTCGATTCCAGCCGTAGCCGATAAGCTGGCACAACTGGTCGAAAAGCATTGGACGGTTCTGGAGAAAGCAGTCAGCCCAGAAGTTCTTGCTGCCTTTCGGCTGATTGGGCAATTAAAGGAATTCTCCAAGCACTCAGATTCAGAAATTTGGGCACAAATCGAGCAGAGGCGCTCTGAAACGATCGACGAAAGTAACGAAGCGAAAGATATCAAAACCCCAGAGTGGCAGGTGTTCTCAGCCGCAGAAACGAGCCTAAATTCTTCAGATTTTTGGCTCACGGCTATTGCGTCTCCCAAAGGCTATAAGTCCTATATTGAGAAGGCTGTGCTGGTCGATCGCTTGCGAGAAGTCCGAGCCTTAGTCGGTTTTTCACGCATCGAATCTCCTGGCGATTTTGCTGAAACTGGAGAGTTGCCCCAAGATTACTGGGCACCCCTCAGTCGTCAAGAGCCAAAGTGGGTTCCCGCCACCGAAGTTCGAGGAGAAGGGCTATTTATCCAGTTCAAGGAATCCGCGATCGCACAATGGGAAACTTTACCCGAAGTCATTACCTACGAGAAACAGAGCATTGAGGCTCATCGTCGTTGGCGCACGGCACGATCGCTGAATCCAGACACAAATTATCCAGGCGTTCGATACATTCTGCTGCATTCTTTTGCTCATGCTTTGATGCGACAGTTTGCGATCGAATGTGGCTATACGGCTGCCAGTCTCCGAGAGCGCATCTACTCAAGAGCGCCGCAGGACGAGAACGGACCGCAGGCAGGAATTCTGATTTATACGGCTGCTCCGGATAGTGAGGGCACACTAGGGGGGCTTGTTAGCTTGGGAGAGCCGACCACTCTCGGTCGCCACATTGATCAGGCGTTAGAGCAGATGTGCCTATGTGCCTCTGATCCGCTGTGCGCGGAACATAGTCCACTACAATCCCCTAATACGCTGCACTGGGCGGCTTGTCACGCTTGTCTCTTTAGTCCAGAAACATCCTGCGAACGAGGCAATAAGTATCTCGATCGAACGGTACTCATTCCAACCGTCAAGACTGAACTCGCTCAACTCGCCTTTTTCAAACTTGGAGAGTGATTGGTGGAAATGTTCTCTTCCAACCTACTAGAACAGATTCGTCGTGTAGCTCAGGAAGTACCCGCCTCAACACTGGAGGCTCTGATTCAGGCTCTTATGACAATTCGGCAGGGCGAGTTGCCCAAGATGAAGCATAACCTTCTTCAACTGCTACCTAGAGCGGCATGGCGGCAAAAGTTCAATCGCCTGGTTGAGATTTGGCAGGCAGAGAGCAGTGATTTGGATGGCAGAGCGATTGCGATCGCGCTCTCCACAGCAGTTCATTGTCAGACGCAAATGCGCCAAGAGCTATCTGTTGAACTTGTTTGGACAGGACCGAATCCAGAATCTTTTCCATTGCGCCGAACGGATCAAACTTTGCTGCAACTGATCCGAGATGCACAGCACGATCTTCTAATCGTTAGCTTTGCAATCTATAACATTCCTGAAATTGTTCAAGCATTAATTGCAGCGCTGGATCGTGGTGTAAACATTCGCATCGTCGCAGAAACTCCTGAAGCTAGCGCTGGCAAGATTTCATTTGGGCTTTTGTCAACGTTTGGGGATGAGGTTCTTAGGCGCTCTCAACTCTGCGTCTGGTTGAAAGCGAAACGTCCGATCGATGAGCAAGGCAGGCATGGCTCACTTCATGCTAAATGTGCTGTGAGCGATCGACAACACCTTTTTGTCTCCAGCGCGAACTTGACTGAGTATGCAATGTCGCTGAACATAGAGATGGGTGTGCTAATTCACAATCAAAGCTTGGCACAACAAGTGATTCAGCAGATTGATAGCTTGATTTTGCACGGAAATCTAACGGTCCGGTAGCAAGAGATAATCTTGCTGTATTCTGTCAAGCGCTGTTTGAGATGATTCTGATTGCAGAACTGTTGAGGTCATTATCTCAGTTATGATCTTTGAGACTAATTGCTTGTGGATGATCGCGCCAGAGATAGCGAGTGAGTTGTTCGCCGTGCTGAGGCTCTGTGTCAGTCCGATCAGGTAGAGGAAAGCGAAGTGATTTATAAAGCAAGTGGCGGTGAGTGTCGAAAGCAGCAGTGATCAGGTCAGCGTAAGTTCTGGCAGCGTCAAGTATCCAGGTGTTATAGATAACTAGAGCGACAATTGCGCCAGAAACTGCCCATTGTGCCCCGAAGATGGGGTACCAAACCATAAATAGAATCGACCAAATCCAAGCACGAGCAGCGGCATTAAGGTCGCTACGAGCGGTGGAGAGATCAGTGCGGGCGGCATCAGGTAGCAGGAGCCAGAGATGAGTCCAGCAGATAATGGCATCAAGTCCGTAACGTTTGAGGGGACGGCGCTCGGCAGAGCGGAGAATATTACCGAGTCGAGTGGGAAGAAGTTCGTTTTCGTCGGGGAAGTAGCGGAATTGTTGATCGCACTGGAAATATAAAGTTCTTTGCTGGGTGTTCATGCTTGACCCAAGGTTATTCAGTGTCCTGAGTTGTTCGATGAGTTGACTACGCTGGTTACGAGATTGTTTTACAAGGAAATTATTTAAGCCTCGAATCTTCTGAAACCAGTAACCTTCGAGGAACTGAATGATGAGGATATCGAAGCGCTGGATAGTCAAAGCAGAGAGGCTAACAATGAGAAAAATTCCGAAAAGGCTGGCAATCTGCAACGATTCGGGCAGTAGAATGAACCAGCTACTCAAGTTTTGCCATCCAAGCTTTTGCCATGCAGCGATCGCACCCCCTGCCCAGAAGATGAACGCTGGAGTCAGGAGCGTAGCGATCCATTGTTCGGCGAACTTACCGCTGAAGGCTTCGAGGAATTTTGCCGACATTACGATTGCATCTCACGGTTATCGATAGGTTGAAGGAGACGATGAGTGGGATCTTTAGCGCAGGAAGGGATGGGTTCGTTGAAATCAATTCGAGACCAAGTATAGCCGCAGTCGGGGCATTGATAACGTGGGTAACTGATTGGTGAACCAGCTCCCGTCAGTCGGACATAACCTTTGACTTCTTCTGTAAAGTCTGATGAATCAGCCAAGAGAGCTTGTGCTGGTTCACGGAGAAGTTCATTGCTACCGAGAAGTAAAAGAATCTCATCGCTAACGTTCTCACCCGCTTGGGCTTGGAGGATGAGCGTATCGAGTTGAGCGATTTGTTCAGGGGGAAGAGTTTGAGCGACTTGAGATCGAAGAATTTGCGCGGTTTTGAGAATTTGCTCAGGGGTGTACATAGGAGAAACGCCTGTGAAAAAGTATGTTTTGAAGTTCAAGTGCTAGGTTTAATTTTCGTGATAAGTTGAGCAGATCTATGCACCTGTATAACTGAAAGCAGCCCAGTGAAAGGAATGTGCGAAATAATTAGGGGGTAAGACGACAAGTCTTTGAAAGAGATCCGGATAGGTGAACTGGAAATATTGAGCTTTCTGCTGGCTAGTAGTGTCGCGAATCCAGATTTGGGCTTGGCAAAGAGCATGATCAATTGGTAAGTTTTCTTTTCGCCATAGGTCATAGAAGCGTGCCAAGAGGATCATAGTGCTGAGTTCGGAGACAGCCCATAAAGAGGCAATGACACCTGCGACACCTACTTGGAGCAGTCCGGCAGGAAGGCTAATAGCCTCGTCGGTATTAGCAATGTCATACAGCACGCTGTGTAGTACACCAGAAAGTCCGGTTTCACAAGCAGAAAGGATAGCAAGACGGATACCAGTTTTTTCGCTCAGGTTTAGTGCAAGAATATCCTTGAGCGTAAGTTTGCCGTCACTCATTTGAAGACAGATACTATCAAGAGGAGAAAAACCTTCTGTAAGCTCTTGAGTTTCGGGATCTGTCATCTCTGCCTCAGTTGGATAAGCTTGACCGTGGCAGGAGAAGTGAACAATTGTTGCTCGTAAGAGGTTTGACAACACAGTCTCTTGAGTTGCATTGGCATGACGAAGAACGATGTGCTGCTCAAAATGGGAAACAGCTCCTTGCACCTCCCATTCAGAGTAAGCTAGGTCTTGAGTAGGATTATCGATTGCCAAAATCACGTTGGGCTGAACACACTCAACGATTCCTTGAGCCGTAGTAAGTGATTTGGCATTGGGAGTATAGGTAAAGTGAATTTCATCTAGGGCATAACGACGACCACTAGGGCTTTTCGCATTTTCAGTCCAAGCAGCATGAAATGGGAAGAAACTCCATACTCCAGAAGGGATGAGAACAGCATGGCTTAAATTCTGGGCTTTAAGATGTTGAATCAGAGGTTCCATCAAAAGGTGCCAAAGTTGGTGGGTGCTTTGATCGATTGCTTCTAACCATATCGATTCATCAAGTTGTCTTTCCCCATAAGCCTTCAACCAAATCTTTAGAGTTTTGCCTAAAGCTTCGTGAGTATGGGCACTGAGCCACAAATCAGTGACTTTATGTGGAGTTACAGTGAGTACAAGAATTCCAGCACTGGTGCCTGTGATATATACAAGAGAGCGATCAGATTGAACAGCAGCATGAATATCAGTAAAGTCGGTCGGTTTGAGAAAATCAGCATAGCCTTCAACTTGACGAATTTGCTTGATAACAGTACCAAGACTTTGGTATAGCTGACGAGCTTGAAGACTGTGGGCTTCGGGAGTGAGGCTTTGGCGAACCTGATATTTTTCTTTAGCTGTCGTACCACTGGTAACATATTCCCTCTGCTGGGCTTCCAAGTTACGAATTTGGTGAGCGATTTCTCTATAGTGGCTATAGAGAGCAAAATTGAGTTGCTTGAGTTCTTCTAGATTGGTCCGATCCCGATCAATAATTTCGCTGAGTCCACGAGCGCGACTTCGTTCTAAAACTAGGGCGGCAGATCTCAGATGCCCGCAGTGAGCAAGCGCGTAGGCAGCGTAAGCGGGAAGATTACCTGTCTCAGAAATTTCAGTAGTCTTGCCATCTAAGAGAATACAGTTTTGGTAAAGACGTTCTGCTGCACGCAGCGCACGAGTGTAAGCCTTAGCGGATTTTAACCAGGCTTGCTTCTTAAAATGTAAGCTACCTAAACAACTTGCAGTTCGCCGACAATCGTTAGGAAAAGCTATCGGGGTGAACACCTTTAGTGCTTTTTCATAGGCAGCAATTGCCTGTGCAAGATTGTCAGCTTTCTCCTCCTGGATTCTGTTCTCATAGGCAACTGCCAAGTGATACTGTGTCATTGCCCACTTTTCTGGGAAAGCCCCACGAGTAAAAACTTGCAGCGCCTGCTTATAAAGCGTAATTGAGTGTTCCAGATTTTCAGCCTTCTCACCTTGGACACGGGACAGATAGGTGTTCGCTAAATTCATCTGCACCATAGCCCATTGCTCCGGGAAAGCTTCATAAGTGAAGACTTGTATGGCTTTACCAGAAATGGTAATCGCTTGTTCAATATTATTGGATCTTTCTCCTTGAATTCGTTCTCCATAAATGCTTGCTAAGTTCATTTGCACCATAGCCCATTGCTCTGGGAAAGTCTCGTAGGTGTAGACTCGCAACGCCTGTTCAGAGTAAATAATCGCTTGTTCCAGATTCTTAGCTTTCTTCCCTCGAATGCGGTATAAATAGGCAGCAGCCAGGTTCATTTGCGTCCTTGCCCACTGTTCTGGAAAAGTCTCACGAGTATAAACTTCTTGAAGTAAGAGTTCAAAGTAAGCGATTGCTTGTTCAAAATTGTCAGATCGCTCTCCTTGGATGCGATACAGGTAAGCAGTAGCTAAATTATTCTGCGCCGTTGCCCATCGTTCCGGAAAAGCTTGGTGTGAGTAGACTTGCAATGCCTGCTTAGAGAAGATTATTGATAGTTCCAAATTTTCAGCCCTATATCCCTGAATGCGGAACACATAGGCATTAGCTAAATTAATTTGTATCATTGCCCACTGTTCTGGAAAAGCCTCATGCGTACAGACTTGCAGTGCCTGTTCAGAGTAAGCGATCGATTGTTCAAGATTACCAGAGCGCTCTCCTCGGATGCGGTATAAGTAAGCAGCAGCTAGATTATTTTTCGTCTTTGCCCACTGTTCTGGAAAACCTTCACGAGTAAAAACTTGCAGTGCCTGCTTAGAGTAGGCGATCGATAGTTCCAAGTTATCGGCTCGTTCCCCTCGAATGCGCCATATATATGAATAGGCTAAGTTCATTTGTGACATTGCCCACTTCTCTGGGAAAGCTTCACAGGTGTAGACTTGCAGAGTTTGCTCAAGCACAGCGATTGCTTGATCTAGGTTATTAGCCTTCTCCCCTCGAATACGTTCCACATAAGCAACAGCAAGGTTCCCCTGCAAGGCTGCCCATTTTTCTGAAGAAGTCTCACGGGTGCAAACTTGCAACGTCTGTTCTGAGATCATGATTGATTTTTCTAAATTCTCCGCTTTTTCTCCTTGGATGCGAGACATATAGGCAGCAGCGAGGTTAACTTGTGTTTCGACCCACTCTTCTTGCAATGCTTCACGAGTCCTGACTTGCAAGGCACATTCATATAAGGCGATCGCGGTTTCAATGTTATTTGCTCGTTCCCCTCGAATACGATCTACATACGCAAGACCAAGACCATTCAAAGTTGTAGCCCATTCCTCCGGAGAGGCTTCACGGGTTCTAACTTGAAGAGCTAGTTCGTATTTTGCGATCGCCATTTCCAGATTATCTGCTCGTTCCCCTCGAATTCGTTCAGAGTAGGTAAATCCTAAATTGCACTGAATTCTTGCCCACTGTCGTGGAAAAGCCTCACAGGTATAAACTTGTAGGGCTTGTTGATAGGCAGTGATTTCCATTTCCAGATTATCTGCCCGTTCACCTTTGATGCGCTTACCATAAGTATGAGCAAGGTCATCTTGTATTCCAGCCCACTCTTCCGGGAAAGCTTCACGGGTAAAAACTTGTAATGCTAAGTGAAAACTAGCGACTGCGTATTCTAGGTTTTCTGCTCGTTCACCAAGAATTCGATCCTCATAAGCGTATCCTAATTTACATTGTGTTTCAGCCCAAATTCCTGGAAATTCTTCACGGGTAAAAACTTGTAATGCTGCATAGTAAGCACTGATAGTTTGTTCGAGATTATCAGACTTATCTCCTTGAATGCGATTTTCATAAGCGACTGCCAAGTAAATCTTTGTCAACGCCCAATCGATTGGAAAGGTATCGTGTTCATAAATCTGTAATGCTCCTTCATATAAACTGATAGCGGTCTCTATATTGTTAGCCTTTTCACCTTGAATACGTTGTCGTTCGTAGATTTTTCCTAGATTAAAGTGTATTCGTGCCCAAATCTTTGGAAAAGCATCAGACGTACAGACTTGTAATGCCTTTTCATAGGCAGCGATGGCGTATTCAATATTGCTAGCTTCTTCACCCTGAACACGTTTCTCATAGGCAGATGCCAAATTATATTGTGTCGTTGCCCACTGTTCTGGAACAGTCTCAAGAGTTTGAATCCGTAATGCTTGCTCATACGCAGTAATTGCAATCTCAAGATTCAGCCAATGAAACCCTTCGGAAAACCCTGCGATTAATTGTCCAAATATGGATAGGTTATGTGCAGTGGAGTCGGGGCTTTTTGTCGTATCTCCGTATAATTGAGATGCTACTTGGGGTAAAGCTTCTAGCAAGTTTGGATTCAAGTGCGCTACCTGCTGGGACCACACTGGATAGATTTGCTGTGGAGCATCTTGGTTGTCTGCGATCATCTGAAACGTTTCTAGCAAAAACTGTCGAGTGGATTCTGAGGCTTGCGGTACGAATTGCTTCAAGCCTAGTGTCTCTGCCAACTGTGCTGCAAATTCTTTCAACCACTGGGCATTCTCGCTCCCCTGACTTTCCAAATGCACCGCAACCTGCTCCATTGCCGCCAGCAACCTAGCATCAACTAAGTCTGGGTGATTTTGCAGGATGTTTGCTTCCTCTCCTTCATGACAATTCAGCAGTTGTTCAATTAATGCCCCATACGCCTGCATCCGTTGCTCATCCACCATACTCTACCCCTCTAATCAACCCAGCCTTGTTGTAGAAACTCCTTACATCGAAAACTCTTTCTCAAAACACAAGACATCAGCTCAAGAATCTATGCCCTTCAATAAAGAGCTAACGGTGCTTGTCAACCTCGTCTATACATTGAATGAAATGCGCGATCGCATCTTTGGCTTGTTCGAGTACCTCTAACTGGCTAGACGAGAGTGAATTTTCACGGGCAGATTGCTGTAATTCATCAACCCGCAGCATGAATTCAAGCATTTGAAGTAAGTAGCGGAGATGATAGCTGGATAGTCCCGCAACCTCCGAAGCTCCCGAAATTGCTTGATTTAGGGCAAGGTAGAGGGACTGTGTGAGGTTGTTGGTACCTTGCTCAATGATGTCGCTGAAGGCGGTTGGCTCGACGTTCCGCTTCTTGGCGGTGAATTCTGAGGAACTGAGTTGAGAGTGCTGCTCCAGATCATCCACCCGATCGCGACCACGATGACCGCGACTAGAATTCCGAGCAACAGAGTTTTTTTTTGCGATCCCAACTCCGTTCTGTTACTTGCTGAAGTAGAGACTTCTACCCAAGTTTGAGACTCAATTCGATTAGACAGCCCCCGCCACACTTGAAATCTCTCTAGTGCCTCCTGTGATTTGAGTGTAGTAACCACGACTAGAATTTGATTATCCAAATCATGCGGAAGACTAAACTGTGACAGTTCTAGAGCTAGATCAGCTCTTAATTCGATATTGTTCTTCCCATATTTAAAATAAGCAGAAGTTGCGGGTTTAACACCAACCTCTAAGTGATCAACTAAATGACGAAGCTGTTCAAAATCGACCTCAAACCCGTATTGACCACCGATACCAATCGCCTTGTCAATGTCTGCTGCTAATTCGCCCCGAAGTGCCCGAACAGTAATTGCTCGAAAAAGCTGCTCGATTTCGGGTTTTTCTTCCGAAACCCAAGCAACAGAATTCCTAATCTGTCGGCGCATAAAATCGCTGCGTTCCTCCCGACTTTCCAGTGCTGTCACTAATAGCAGCAAATATTTACCAGAACGCGCCAAAATAATCGATGGCTTTTGACTTTCAATTAATTCCTCAACCTTGAGGTCTTTCAGCAAAGGAGGAATACTCGGACTCTGGCTGCTCTTGCGAACTTCTAGCCAGCGATAATCGTGTTCCTGAGATCTACCACGACTTTGAACGTAAATAATCATATTTTCTCTCACTGAATATTCAGCCACTTTTCGCCTTTGAGAATGGCAAATCCACTGGTTGTTTTGCAGCCCCGTGCAAATTCATCGACAGCTTTTTTCAAATGCGCGTCTAAGCTGAGCCAATTACGAAGAAAATTAAAAAATCCCCAATTGCGCTGATCCAGATGCAGCTTGAGCAAAAATCTCATCAGATACCGTAGCGGTTGTTCGCTGTCTTTCGGACTATATTTAGCATCATGCTTTGTTTTACGAAAGTAGAAGTGCGGAGTACCATCTGCATCTGGCTCAATTCGCGTCACGATTACACTTCCCACCGTCTGAACCGGAGTAATCACACTTACAATCCAAGGACTCAGCTTCTCAGAGTCAAAATGTTCGATTAAGTTGGCGTAGCCGGATTTAACTTGATTTAATAGTTCGCTCGCTGTCTTTTCGTCCTTAAGATACTTTTCACACTTCACGGGTGCAAAAATAATTAGCCTCGGCGAGTCCAAATCTTGATAAGCCGCATTGAATAGGTCTTTCATCTGCTGTGGGCGGTTGACCTTCTCATGATATTTACCCTTTTCTTCCATCAGCGCTGGGGCATCGATCGCAATCATAACTGCAACTGATTTCTTCAGAATCTCTTTAACAAAGTTTTTCTCTTCAGGTGTTGCCTCTACTTGATGGTAGCCACCAGGATAATCTCGAAAGTTTAACTGTAATGAAGGCTTCTCTCCTTTTTTGCCCAAGCCAAATTTGAATGATCGTAGCGACTCTGGTCCCGCGATTGCCTCAGTGCCTCCAATCCCAACTCTTCCTCTAGCTTCAAACACATCAAGTAAGCTTTTCAGGTCTACTAGTCGATCCTGCAAAATTGCTGAGCTGTCTTCGTCTGGTGTAAGTTGCAGATTGGTGACACCAATATTTTTCTCGAACTGTTCATACATTGCAGTTAAGAGCGTTGTCTTTCCGACACCACTCGGACCCAACATGGTGATTTGAAGTTCTTGCATTTCTACTCTTCTCAATCAATAAATCTGAACTGTTCAATTTGATTTGCTGTCGCGACTCGTTCTACCGTTTCTAGCCAGACTCGACGAGTTCGGCTTCGTTCTCCTAACTCTTGAAATTGTTCGCTCCAAACATCAGAGCGTACATCTTCTAAAAAAATCCGCCATTCTGTTTGAGCATTTTTAGAGCGTAAGACTCGATCGACAAACTCTTCAACGATCGCGAAGGCAGCTTGGCTTGGCTCAGCTAGCAAGTCGTCAAGGGCAGTTCGGCACCGATACACCGCCTCCGCATGTAGCGACGAGAGACAGCTTAATACTTCCTCAGCAGACGGCGAAGCAGAAAGCTGAAGTTGAGTCGTATCCGGAGTCAGATCATCAAGGTGTTGACGAATTCGGTGCTGAATCAAACCTCGGTAAGACAAGTCAAACGAAGCCAAAATCTCAAAGCCTAACTTGATTTGGCTAGAGGAACCCGAAATTAAATGTTCGGGAATTTGGTCAGCAATTGCGCTAAGAAATTCAGCAGAGCGGAATTGAGTGAGTTCTCCCAATTGCCCTTGACTAATCAGCACGTCGGCAACTTGAGATTTGACTCGTATCAGTCCCTGTTTGAGGGCTTCATCAACTACGAGAAAATGCTGTGACAGATGGGCACGAACCTCATTCAAATATTCATAGTAAGCATTGGGGTAGCCACCAATTCGATTTCGTCGCGTCTCGATATCTTCAATTGTGGGTAATCCCGTATCTGCTCGACACGCAACAAGTGCAACTTCTACTTGTTGCTGAAAGTCTAAATCCGGTTGATCTCGCTGATCTTTCAACGCTTTTAACAACCCTTCTAACCCGGTTGTGAGTTGATCCCAAAGCTGCTGAAACAGGGTTTCAAACAACGGAAACCAATTCGTTTTGTAATTAGCGTGATCGATTGCTTGCTGTGCTTTCTTAAGTTCCGAAGCGATCTCCTTTTGCAGTTGAAATAAGCGTTCCTGGCAGGATGCTGCATACTGCTGATCGAGCCGTGCAATATTCTTAGCCATGTACTGAAGCACAGAATCGAGTAGGGCGCTAGTTTCAGTGCGATCAGCGCAGTTTGCAATCATTTGCTGAATCACCTTGATGTGTTTCTCACCCAGACTCTCCGCCAGATCTTTACAGTTATTCTGATTGTCGCCATTTTTAGAATCTGGATTGGTGCGGTTGAGAACCAGAAAAGACCATTCTTCAATTGGCAATGCGGTTAGGGCATCTCGCGCTATGTCGTAGAGACGGACATCAACATCCGCCCAGTAATCTCCCGACGACTTGGGCATTCGCACAAATAGAACAACATCTACGTCTTGCCCTAGTGTCTGAACCAGACGAGATTCATCTCCGACTCCCGTATCTCCCAACCCTGGCATATCTACTAGCGCAATTTTCCCTACCTCTTCATGCGGAAACTTGCAGGTAATCTTAACTTCTTGAACTGCTAGGTAATTAAAGAAGATGCGTTGTCCATCAGGCGTGTCTTGAGCAACGTATTCTCGGATCTCGTTTCTCGAAATTTGTTTTGGAGAAGCGTTTAACAGATGACGATAACTTTCAATGTGAACATGGTACCGCTTGAGATGCTCATACATGGCTCCAGGTTCAGCGTAAGCAGAAAGTTCGCGTGGGAGTTCTGGTAAAAGACCGTTTGCAAAAGTATTGAGAGAAAATGGCTTAGACCCTAAACGAAGTTTCTCGTAGTAAGGCGCGATCACGCCGTTTAGAAAAGATTCCTCGGAGTGAAACCAGACCTCGCCATACGTTTCGAGTACAGGATTGTGATGAATTGTACTGCGAACGCCCGTGCAATGTTGACGATCGCCATCAGGAATCTCATCGGTTGTCAACCCACTCAGACTTTGAAGCAATCGGCTTTTGCCTTGCCTCGCTCGTCCAATGACACCAATATTAAGAGTCTGGCGAGAAAATCGCAGTCTGAGTTTGCTCAATGCCTGTATCTCAGCCGTAATGTGAAGTTGTATTGGCGCAGTATTGACTTCGCTTAGCCGTCCATAAACTTCTGGGTCATCCACTTTTTGAGCCAGTTCACTACACTGATTCTGCAAAGATTGCAGCACTTCAGAAAAGGTTTTGAGATGATGCTCAACTGCCCCTATTCTCTGTGCAAGTGGACTACGTTTTTCGATGATTGCAGCGATTTGAGCTGTCTTCTCCATATTGCGTCCCGCTGGATTACACGGCACTCTATGACTTCCCTCTGAAATAATTCAGTATTCAGTACATAATGCTCCTCAATTGTATTACCCTAATTTCCGTATTTTCATATAAAACTATAATTAAACCTTAACAAAAAAGCTACAGTTCACTTGTTCTTAAGCTGCATAGCTTTAGGCAGCAAGCACGTTTAGAGTGAGACCTAAAGGTGATATTGAAACAACTCGCAGGATTGCGTCTCAATTTTGACAATTATCCTTTCATCAGATTCAAACTTACTTTTCGTTTTGCCTCAAACTGAATTTCATGTTCTGGATGTCAAAGCTTTTAATTGTGATTGCTTGGGGGATTGGCTTACTAATCTATCGGTGAAACCTTTTTCTGTTCACCCTTTACTCGCTAAGCGGCTTGACAGATTAGAACTCGATGATTTGGCTAGAAAAGCGGTCGCTGAAAAAAAGCCGAAAACCTTGCCATGCAGGATCAGGAACGAGTGGTTTTTAGGAGTACCGCTGTAATCAAGTAAAATTATCCAATGCCGCAGATACCGCTCTCCATTAATTCTCAAAAAATGCCCTTGCCTTCTGGCGATGTTCACTTGTGAGCGCACTGCCGATCGTCGCGAGTGCTAATGCAATTACAGAAGCATCATCTGTAAAGCCCAAGCCCACGATAACATCAGGGATTGTATCCATAGGAGCGAGAAAATAGGTCAAAGCGCCTGCAATTGTTAATTTAACCTCGATCCGGGTGTTAGGATCGATCATGCAGAAGTACATCGCGACAGCATCGCTGGTAAAAGGTATTATGCCGACAAATTGGCGAACCTGATTCAGAAAGTCATTCATCCCAAGTCTCCAAGCCTAACATCTAGTATTATTCGTGACCAGACATAGAAGTCGCTATGTCGGAAAACCGAAGCTTAAAGGGTGGGCGATTCCGACAGTCAAAATATTGTTTAAGGAGAAAAATAGCAAATATGATTAAGGAAGGGTGGGCGAAGGGAATCAGCGAAGGAGGCAGTGTATCTCAAGTGAAGGTTATCGAAGAAATCTAGTGAACGCTTAAATCAATCCAGTTCACACAAGCCGTTTTTCAATTCAAGAACTTTGCAACAGAACTAATAGGGCTACGGATACCACTCACCCATAAAGACAAACGCGCCAAGTGTGAAATGATTTTTTCCGATCCTGAACTGCTCGAAGCTCTAGCGATCGAATTGGGGCACCCTGGCACACTCCCAAGCGAGCGAGTGATTGCTGATTATTTCGGAGTATTCGCGCCGCTAATTGGGGATGTCCGCGCAGAGTTTGAGGCGAAAGGCACTGTAAATATTTCTGGTGAGTGAGTCGATCGCAGAGGTCGATCGCTCGAAACTGGCAATATCGGGAAGAAAGGCGTAAAACGTCCGAGTGGCACAACTCAGAGCAGCGATGTTACTCCTGAAGATGACGATAAAAACCTGTAGCAAACAATCCGCCGAACACACCGGAAAAGACGAAATTGCACCCAGATTCACCGATAGCAGCATTTGATCAGAACGTTCTTCAGCAAACTTGCAAGATTTGGAAATCTAGAGCAGCAATTTTAAAAATGGTAGGAGATACGGTTAAAAAAATTGCAGAGATAAAGAACTGGGGGCAATTTCAGCCCCACTCTCCTATTTTTCACTTCCATCAAACACAAAGACAATTCCCTGGTTGCCTCCTCTAAACTCAATTCTGCCGGGAAACTTGAGCGCGATCGCGGTGAGGGCAACGACTCCTGTAACGAGAATTGAAATTGTGATAGGGCGTGAAAGTTTGGCAAAAGCAGAAATCTGTTTTCTTGATGAAGAAGGAAGGTTACTCATATGGACTCCTAAGAGATTGAATTTCATGCTTCTAGCATCCCTCGAAAATCCTAGAAGCTTCTCCAGAAAAGGATTTTATAGATTTCTCTTTAGCCTGATGTATGACTATTTTTATTCATAACTAACTTATGCCCAAGTTTTGATTGGTTTAAGATTGCTGAGAGAGAACGGTAAGACGATGAAGCCTCCAGCCAAACGTGAAAGGATAAAGGTTACAGCCTCAGTCAAAGGAGTCGAGCGATCGAGAAAAGCTTTGGCTCGATTGGGCTTTGACTCAATCAGTAACTTCGCCAAGGCTCAACTGATGGGTAAAAGTACAGTTGATAAGTTTTTCAATCAGCAGTCCATTCAACTCTCCTCATTCAAGAGAATTTGTGAGGGTTTGATGATAGAAGATTGGAGAAGTATTGCAGAGTTAGAACCTATTATTAAGCAGCGATCGCTAGAAGATCCTGAGCAAGTAATCAACCCAGGCGCTGCCATAGCTGTAAATCAGTCGATAAGTATAAAATCGTCTGCTAGCCGCCAAATTACCGTTACTAACAGAGAGAACGGAGAGATCAAAGCAGTTATTGTTCTAGAGGGTGACATTGCCTCTATTAAAAGTGATTCTGAATGGACGTTTGAAGTTCTCCTGAAACAGTACGGAGGACATGACATCCGATTAGGAGAAATTCAGGCGGGCAGCATCAGAGTTACGATTCAAGGCTCTCCAGGAAATGTCGCAAAGCTGATAGATCGAATTACATCAGGAGAACTGACCGAGATAAATGGGTTTCCAGTTGAAGATATCCAAATTTTGACTCCAGAGTTTCTGGAAGAGTCTGAGGGAGAGAGTTCTGATGGAAAATGGGATTTGATCCAAGAGATTGTCAGTCACCCAACTCCGCAACGTCAATTGAGAGAAGTGGATTTAAGTGATGCTGACCTAAGTGATGCTGACCTAAGTGGTGCTAATCTCCAGAATGCCAACTTAAATGGTACTGACCTAGGTTGTACTGACCTAAGTGGTGCTGACCTAAGTGGTGCTGACCTAAGTGGTGCTGACCTAAGTGATGCAAACTTTATCAGCACCCTCGACTGTGACTTCGACCGTGACTTCACCCTCGCCCGCGTCAGCGCCAGCGCCCTCGACTTCATCCTCGCCCATGACTTCGCCCATGACTTCGACCGTGACTTCGACCGTGACCTCGACCTCGCCCGCGACTTCATCCATGACCTAGCCCTCGACCGCGCCAACGCCATTGACTTCGCCCGCGACTTCGCCAACGCCATTGACCTCGCCCTTATCCGCACCAACGCCCTTATCCGCACCCTTATCCGCACCCTCGCTACCACCAACGCCCTTATCCGCACCAACGCCCGCACCCTCGGCTTCGACCTCACCGATGCCCTTATCCGCATCCAAGCCCTCAGCCGCGCCCTCAACCGCGCCCACACCCACGTCACCAACCTCACTAGTGTCCGTAACCGCGCCAGCACCCTTGCCATCACCCTTGCCAGCGCCAGCACCTTCGTCTACCTCGACCCCCTCGATTGCAAAAGAATCAACTTGAGTAACGCTAACCTCAGTAGTGCTAATCTCAGCGGTGTTAACCTCAGTGGTATCGACCTCAGCACCACCAATCTCAGCGGTGCAATCGTACAAAACACCCGGTTTGGCAAAGGCATCGGACTCACTAAAGACGAAAAACTCGACCTGAAACGGCGAGGTGCAATTTTCAATGACTCTACAAGCGATCACGAATTCATCTCCAGATAGCAATTCTTGGTCTGCTGATTTCCCTGAGCTAATACCAATTCGATCAATTAATGCAACATATGGAACAATTGTCGTCTCACCGAGAACCCCTAGTAGAGACGATTCGGCGAATCGTCTCTACGTCGTCGGGTGAACGCAGGATGTGTTGCACTGTTTTTTCAAATTGGTATAATACCGATTCTGATCATTTGATGCAACACATCGAACAATCGTCATTTCACCGCGAAACCTGGGCAGAGACGATTCGCGTGGGCAGAGACGATTCGGCGAATCGTCTCTGCGACATCGGGCAAACGCGGGATTTGTCGCATTGATTTTTCCAATTGGTATAAGAGGAACGATCGCACTCTCAACCCACTAGAGAAAAAGGGCATTGCAGCCCCCTTAAATTTCATAATTGGAATATGGCAACGATTCTGGCAAAAAGGGGCACTTGCTCATTTTTTTGAGCATTTTTACAGATCAACAAGCTTTTTAGGAAGACAGCGATCGTTCAATCGGGCGATATACTTGCCAATGGGTTTAATTTCCGGCAGTTGGAGGAATTCTTCGAGGGTGAGCGACTTGATCGGAATCTGTCCCACGACGGTTAAGGCGGAAATCGTTTGCCTCGCCTCCACTATTTTACTTTTTCTCGCCACTTGTGGGCGGTGTGAACTGAAGCCGATTAGACTGAGATCCCCGGAAAAGGTACTCGGTTACTTCCAAGCCCATTGCTTTTTCTTCTGCGGGATGGGCGGGTAAGGGGAGGCGGAGCGATTGGTAAAGGGAAGTGCGATAGAGGTCAAAGACGGATTCGATCAGGTCGCCGTAGACGATCGCACCATCGAGAATCCAGCAGTAGGCAAAGAAAGCAGATGCGATCGCGCAAGGAATTGCCCACCATGTCCAGATTGTCCAGACTAGAAAGAGAATACTCCATGTCCAAATTCGCACGCCGTTGTTGAGTTCAGTGCGGGCATCTTGCAGTTCTTTTCTGGCGCTGTCGGGCATGAGGAGCCAGAGACGCGACCAGCAAATGATGGCATCGAGTCCGTAGCGATCGTAGGGACGGCGCTCGGCGGCGCGGAGAATGTTGCCGAGACGAGTGGGCATGAAGTCGTCGTCGAGACTGGGGAATTGACGGAGGGCACGATCGAGCCTGACGTATTCGGCGCGATCGAGGGCAGAAAGTTGGTGCTGGTTATATTTCTCGTGTAGTTTCTTCCATCGGTTTAAGAGGTTTTTTCGACGCTTAATTTGGGATTGGGTCATGCGATCAAGGATGGGTCGCCCTAAATTGCGAATGCCCGGATACCAATAGCCTTCGAGTCCGCGTAGCACTTCGGTATCAAAGCGTTGGACGACAAAGGCAGAGATGAGAACGATCGCGAGAATGCCGACTTGGAGCGGCTCAAATTTGGCATCGGAAATCATTGGGCAATCGATTGCCAACTGTAGCGGTCAGTATAAGCGAGAATACCGCCGATCCAGAAGACAAACGCGGGTGCAAATAGATTAGCAATTCATTGTTCGGCAAGTTTAGCCCCGAACCCTTCCAAGAACTTTGCGGACATGGGAAGGCACTGAATGAGTGGTGGCTGGGCAGGGATGAGCAGAGCAGTGAGTTGGGAATCGAGGTTGGCGGCGATGTCAGAGGGTAGGAGTTTGGGGAGTTTGGGCTGGATGGCTTGGGCAATTTGGCGAATTTGGTCTAGGGTAACCATGGGATGAGTCGATTGAGAAGGTGGCAGCTATTCGGTTTCGTCGGTGTCGGGGAGGGCTTCTAAGGCATCTGAGATAAGGGTTTGGAAGTCTTCGCCACAATGGATATGCATGTGAATGGCGGAAGTGAGCAGTTCAGCGAGGATGGTAGCTTGTTGGTTAGGGGTTAGATTAGGCAGTTGGAGTTGGTTGAGCAGGGTAACGACTTTTTGACATTCACTACCGAGTTCACGGGTCAGTGTATTAAGGGTGCTGTTGCTGACGGCGATCGGGCGTTCTGTGATTTGCATGGTTAGTTTCCCAGTTGTTTTTGGCTTGCTGAATGCCTTTTTCAAAAGCACAGATTTCTTTTTCTCAGTGGGCAATGAGTCCTTGGTCTGGAGATTCTTTCTCTAAATCTAAATCAGATTTTCTCCTGATGCTCTGTGATGCGTTGGGTTAGGCTCCGGATTGCTTTTCGGTGGTTTTTCTTGCCCATGAAGTGTTGTTTTCTCTCTTCTCCAGTTTATATGCCAAGATAGCTGAAAGCTGCCCAGTGGAAGGGGTGAGCATAGGCACGATCGCTTGGATTCAAGGTTATCAAACCGCAGTATCGGGCTTTTTCGCCGTCGGTGGTACTGTGCATCCAGCGTTGGGCTTGGTTTAGGGCGATTGCAGGTTCAAGTCCGTCTGTCCGCCAGAGGTCGTAGAAACGGGTCAAGAGGATCATGGTGCTGAGACCAAAGACTGACCAAAGGGAGCCGATGACTCCAGCGACTCCAGCTTGAAGTAGTCCGGTGGGTAACCCGATCGCTTCATCGGCGTTTTCGATTCCGGTGAGTCCGGTTCCGCAGGCAGAGAGAATAGCAAGACGAATGCCACCGCGATCGCTCAAATTCAGCGCAAGAATATCTCGCAACGTCAGAAGTCCGTCACTCATCGAGAGTCCACTATTAAGCGGGTCTGCGAGATTGGCAGTCCCGTGGCAGGAGAAGTGAACGATCTCGGCTTCTGAAAGATGCGATCGTACTTCTTTAATCGTGGCTTCGTTGTGGCGGAGAACAGTGCGTTGGTGGAAACTTGCGATCGCGGCTTTGATTTCCCGTTCTGAGTCTTTGAGGTTTTGGGTTGGATTATCGATCGCAAGGATTGAGTCGGTAGGGGTGCGAGTCGCGATCGCTTGAGCAGCGGTAAGAGATTTGGCATTCGGGGTGTAGGTGAAGTGGATATCATCGAGGGCATAGCGTCGTCCAGTTGGCTTTGTAGCATCCTCTGTCCAAGCAGCGTGGAGCGGGAGTAAGCTGAGGTATCCAGTCGGGATGAGAACCGCTTGATCGACGTTATGGGTTTGGAGATGACGAATCAGGGGTTCCATCAGCGGTTTCCAAAGTTGACGAGTGACGTGATCGATTGCGTCGTACCAGCCTTGTCGATCGCGCTGGAATTGATTGTAGGCAGCAAACCAAGTGTTATTCAGCAGGTCAGTTAATTCGGTGTCGGTGAAGTTGTTGAGCCAAATTGCATCAATGTTGTCTGGCGTGACCAGTAGTGCAAGGCTACCCGCAGAGGTGCTGATGAGATAGACCAAGGGGCGATTGGGCTGGGTAGCCGCATGAACTTCTGCAAACTTGGGCAGCGTCAGGAAGTTTTCATAGTTAGGAACTTGGCGGATATGTTGGATCAGGTGATCGAGTTGCTGACGGAGTGCGATCGCTGCTTCTCTAGTTGTTTCAGGGGTAGGTTGCTGACGATCGGAGGAAGTTGTTTGCTCTCGTTGCGTACTTTCTAGATTGCGAAGAGATTGGGTTAGGGTTTGGTATTGGCTGTATAGGTCTGGATGGCGTTGTTGGAGCTGAGCGAGATCGGCGCGATCTCGGTTCAGGCTTTCGCTTAGCCCACGCGCCCGTCCTTGTTCTAAGGTTTCTACCGCTTGGGTAAGGTTGCCAGTCTGAGCTAGCACATAAGCCGTTCGTCGAGGGAGGTCTGCTGTTTCTGCCAGTTCTGCCGCTTTACTCTCTAGGAGAATGCAAGACTGGTAAAGGATTTCGGCAGCTTTTAGAGCATTGCTGTAGGCTGTCTTTGCCGCATTCCAGTTCTGTTGCTGAAAGTGAAGATCACCAAGATTACGAGATGTTCGACGACAGGCATTAGGGAAAGCGTTGCGGGTGAAGATTTGGAGCGTTTGCTCGTAGGCGGTGATCGCTTGTTCAAGATTATCCGCTCGTTCGCCACAAATTCGGTCAGCATAGGCAAGAGCCAAGTTATTCTGTGTCATTGCCCAATCTTCAGGAGATGCGTTGCGGGTTCTGACTTGGAGCGCTTGTTCGTAGGCGATGATTGCTTGTTCGAGGTTATCTGCCCGTTCGCCGCAAATTCGTTTACTGTAAGTAAAAGCCAAGTTATGTTGCGTGACTGCCCAATCTTCAGGAGATGCGTTGCGGGTTCTGACTTGGAGCGCTTGTTCGTAGGCGATGATTGCTTGTTCGAGATTATCCGCCCGTTCGCCGCAAATTCGGTCAGCATAAGCATTTGCTAAGTTATGCTGCGTCATTGCCCAATCTCTAGGGAAAGCGTTGCGGGTGAAGACTTGTAGCACTTGTTCATAAGCAATGATTGCTTGTTCGAGATTATCCGCCCGTTCGCCACGAATTCGGTTACGGTAGACGGCTGCCAAGTTATGTTGCGTGACTGCCCAATCTTCAGGAAATGCGTTGCGGGTTCTGACTTGGAGCGCTTGTTCGTAGGCGATGATTGCTTGTTCGAGATTATCTGCCCGTTCGCCACGAATACGTTTACTGTAGGCAAGAGCCAAGTTGTGCTGCGTCATTGCCCAATCTTCAGGGAAAGCGTTGCGGGTTCTGACTTGGAGTGCTTGTTCACAGACAATAATCGCTTGTTCGAGATTATCCGCCCGTTCGCCGTGAATTCGCTTACTATAGACAACTGCCAAGTCATTCTGCGTCATTGCCCAATCTTCAGGGAAAGCGTCGCGGGTGAAGACTTGGAGTGCTTGTTCGTAGGCGATAATCGCTTGTTCAAGATTATCCGCTCGTTCGCCACGAATTCGGTTACTGTAAGCAGAAGCCAAGCCATTCTGTGTCATTGCCCAATCTTCAGGAAATGCGTTGCGGGTTCTGACTTGAAGCGCTTGTTCGTAGGCGATAATCGCTTCTTCGAGGTTATCTGCCCGTTCGCCACGAATTCGTTTACTGTAGGCAGAAGCTAAGTTGTGCTGCGTTATTGCCCAATCTTCAGGAAATGCGTTGCGGGTTCTGACTTGGAGCGCTTGTTCATGGGCAGTAATGGCTCGTTCAAAATTATCTGCCCGTTCGCCGTGAATTCGTTTACTGTAAGCATTGGCTAAGTTATTCTGCACTATTGCCCATTGTTCGGGGAAAGCGTTGCGGGTTCTGACTTGTAGCACTTGTTCATAGGCAGCGATGCCTAACTCTAAATTTAACCCGCGAGTTCCTAGAGGAAACTGGTTAATCAAATTACCAAACTCTACGAAGACCCATGCGATAAGAGCTTTATCCTTCTTCTGAATTAAGAATTGAAATACGTCTGGCAATGCTGATAGTAATGCTTGATCAAATCTGGCAAGATTGGAGCGAAAGAACTCATACATCTGGTTCCGGTCACCCTTAGTCTGAGCAATCAACTGCACAACTTCTACTAGAAAGCCTCTCGCATATAGTGCCTGCGCTACCTGCCCCGCAAAGTTCCGCAGCCGTACCACACTGCGATCGCCCTGACTCTCCATCCAGTCAGCATATTTCCGCATCATCTCCAGCAGCCCCGCATTCACTAATTCTGCATTCGCCTGCAACAGCGCCTCCTCTTGTCCCTGCGGACAATTCAACAGTTGCTCAATCAACTGGATATACGCCTGTTCCCGTTGCTCATTCGTCATAAGTTATCTCTCAAGCAGCCGCAGAAAGCTACACAACTATTTTTCATTTTGCCAGATTTACATGGGAAGAAATTTCAGTTTCCTGACATTGCATATAGGGATAGCCGCTACCCGCATCCATACATTCCGCTTAGCGCCGCAATCCCTGTCAGGATCACTTTGGCGGCTTTATGAATCAATTTGGGCAAAATCCACGATCGCATAGGGGATAGAACTAAATTATCTGAACATTCCCAATTAACTTCACGATGTCAGCCCCAAAATCTAGATCTCCGCTTCAACAAACGATCTCATTTCTTTACTGTTCTGGAATGATCAAACTGGAGAACGAGATGCTTATAGAGCATTGCTGGCAACTGCATTCAAAACTCCAGAAGCCGGAGATGTCTTATCTGCTGAGTATCTTCGATCGCTCGCTCAAACTCTGTACACACAGCTAGTCACTCTAAAGCAACAGCGATCTCAAGAACTTGCTCAGGCTGAGACACCAGAAAACATTAGCATTACGTCAGATCGATTAAATAGAATTCAGCAACGCATTAACACATTCATCGTTTTGCCGGAGGGACTCGATCGTAAAACCGTGAAAGATACGTTGAAGAAATTGAATACCTGGAAAGGTATTCGATCGGTTCAAAAGCTGCTGAGAGATTACACTGATGGAGCAAAAGCTCAATTAGAGACCTCACAGTTTGTGGTTGAACTGGTTAAGGATACAGATGAACAGAACTTAATTCTAAGTGATGGCATCAAGCCTGTCGCTTACCCAGTCATTCAGCAATCTTAGAACTATGAAAGCTACTGAAATCAACTTCCTGCAATTTCTCCAACCCCGCAAACAATTTGTCATCCCGATTTATCAGCGAACTTATAGCTAGACAATAAAACAGTGCCAACAACTTTGGCAGGACGTGATTCGGACAGCGGAAGACCCTGATAGGGCAGGGTATTTCATCGGTTCGATCGTCTACATTGGCGATTCAATTCATGTAGCATCAATGCCAGAACTGCTGGTAATCGACGGACAGCAATGACTGACCACGCTTTCTCTGTTGCTTGCAGCAGTCGGTAAAGAGATCGAGGAAACGGGTACAAAACTCGAAACGAATCGCCGCAAGATTGAGAATTTCTTTTTGTTCAATGGTTTAGAGGATGGTGAAGAACGTTACAAACTGCTGTTGACACAAAGTGATCGCGATACGTTTATCAGTTTGATTGAAGGACGTGATGTTCAGAATGCTCACCATCTTTTAAGCCCATTCGCTATTGTCAAACGGTTTAAGATAGAGGGTCAAGGTGTTGCCATTCGGTCAGTGAGACGAAAGGATGAACCAGACTGCCAAATTAGCACGGACATTTCGCAAAATAGTGGTCAGATCTGCGATCGCGATCACAGTCATTTTTGGTACAAGTTTTGTTGGAATCAGTGCGTATGTCTTTTCCCCGCCTTCGGTTCACCGTCTTTCATTGCCATCCAATCTGATCGGGCTGGATTCCCCACTCGGTCAACAACTCCTTGCAGAGAGCCGTACTAAGCAGGATTACGCTATTCTCGCTCAACAGTTTCAAACTCAGAAGCTTCGGGCTTATTGTGGTGTCGCTAGTGCTGTTACGGTACTCAATGCCTTAAAACCATCGGTTCCCCCATTCAATCAAGACACTTTCTTTACTCCGCAAGCCGAAAAGATTCGGTCTTCCTACGCCGTTGCCTTCATGGGAATGTCGTTGGAACAGTTAGCAGCGCTCTTAAAAAGTCATGAAGTACGAGTTGAAACGCACCATGCTTCTGACACGACCCTAGAGCAGTTTAGAACCCAAGTGAAAGCGAATTTAGCCCGCGATCGCGATTTTGTTGTCGTGAATTATGAGCGTGCGGGTATCGGTCAGACCAAAGGAGGGCACATCTCCCCCATTTCTGCTTATCACGAGAAGAGCGATCGTTTCCTAATTAAAGATGTCTCTAGCTACAAATACCCTCTGGTTTGGGTGTCTGCCTCTGATTTATGGAAAGCAATGAACACGCACGATTTCAGTACAAATCGCACTCGCGGCTATTTGCTGATTCATCAGTAAGCAAACTCAACTTCTCATCGCCACTTCAATTCCCAATCCGGGCACTCATTCATAGCACAAACATTCTGAGTCGGACTGTGGAAGGCGTTACATACGTCTGGCTCATGAGGCTTAATCCCACGCATCCAATAGGAACAGGTTGAACAGGAACGAGCGGAAGGTTTGGGTGCATCTCTACCCGTACGATCGCGATCGATATTCCCCTGCTGCCGATGAATAGTGAACATTGCAAACACTTTTACTAACTGTCTCATCTCTTGATTCTTCCACTAGGCTGGACATCGATTCTAGCTTCTAGCTTAATCCTCAGACCGAATCATCTTTCCAGCCACAATGCTCACAACTCGAATGAACCCGCACTGGATGAGTTTGCTGTAATGACCGCTCACAATTCGGACATCTCCCCGTAGACATCGGATGCCAGTTCAACAACTCAATCTGCTGCTCTTTCGTCCAGTGCGGGTTGGGAGTCTCAATCAATTCACCCGCGTAATACGAAGAGTTTTCGCACTGTGAGAGAAGGAGATCGTCATTAGATTCGCTCATAATTTGCTCTCATCAGCATTCGTGACTTTCATCTTGTAGCATTTCATCGGTGAGGGTTGAACGATTCTGTTAGGAGATTGTGGAGCATTGATTGCGGTGGAATCCCAGGAGAGAATTGAACGCCGGAAATGTTCGCAGGACGGATTAATGAAAAAAGCAGAGTCAATGCAATGGCATTACGTCTATATTGTTCGGTGCGCAAACGGCAGCTTGTACACGGGCTACACTTAAGAATGTCGAACAGCGAATTGCGGCTCACAATGCGGGCAAAGGCGGGCGGTATACGAGAGCGCATCGACCTGTGGAATTGGTTGCGTCATGGCAGTTTGTGACGAAGAGAGCAGCAATGCAGGTGGAATATCAGATTAAGCAGATGAAGAGGTCACAGAAGATGGAGATCGCCGAGGGTCGTAAGAGTCCGCCGTGGACGGGTTGAAATCTAGAGCGCAGCGGGGTATCAACCGATAATCGCGATCGCGCAGCAGCATTGTTCGCACGGCGATGAAAGAGTTGAGCAAGTTCCGATCGTGATGGGTGATCGACGAAACGCGAGGGTGATCAATTGAACTAAAAAGACTGCTTTCTGTATGTGAAAAGAGGGCAAAGGGAATTCTAAAAGAATTGCTGTGCCCACGAGATACGCCGAAACAGTGGTGTTCGTCATCAGATTCGTTTACTCTGAACCAGAGCGCCAATTGCTGCGAATCGAAAGTAAGGAGTATCGGGCATGACTGATTCAACCATTCACGTCGGAGACCTAAATTCACTGAGGGGTTGTCAGGTTCGAGTCTTAGGTCTCAGTCAGTTTCTGATGACGGATTTAGACAAAGAAAGTCCGATTTTCCGCATGAATAGCGCACTTCAATTCGCGGAAGCCGCTGCGCTACTCGTTCGTGAGGAGTTGAGACACGCAGGAACCGTGACGGTGAATCCTGAGTGGGTTCACACGCTCGTTGCGACAACGATCGAGGAACAGAAGCAGCAGATCAGGGAGCTTGTGAAGCGGTACTCCAACGCAAGTGATAATAGCGAACGGTGCTGCGTTGCGCTTCAGCTTAATGCGATCGCCACAACGATTGCGCGTGACTGTGCAGATAGAGTTACGGTGCAACAAGTCAGCAAAATTGATAGCGGTTCTTGAACGACTGATAGTGCAAAATTGCACTCAGATCGGGATCATGTCAGCTTTTGGTGACCCATAGATGCGAACCCTACGGGAAGCGGAGCTACCGCAAATTCCGCTAACGCGAATATCGGGCTTCAGAAGAATCTGAAAGCTTCGATCACCACCAAAAGCTCGGAAGTTCCTGAAACGACTCTTACGCAGTTTTGGTGAAATTGAGGATTTGAGCAAGTTGAATTATAAAAAATGCGTTTCAAGGATTCGCGATCGCACCTATTTTCGGGCAATAATTGCTTGTATATTGATTACCTCTTCTTCATAAGAAAATACACTGAGATTGCATATTTTCCGAATTCTATAAATAGGTTTCGCAATAGATTAAGCAGTAATCCATCGTGCTTAATATGGAAATTGATTCTCAAATGACTGAGGAAGGACGATCGTGGCTCAAAGAAAACAATCGAAGGGAACCTGTGCCTACTGCGGCAAAGAGCTTTCCAAGAGCGGCATCACGAAACACCTTGCAACTTGTCCACAGCGACAAGAAGCGATCGCGAATGCTGAGAAAAAGAAAGGGAATAGCGAATTGCTTTATCATTTGCGAGTGCAGGATGCGTATCGAAGTGAGTACTGGCTTGACCTGGAGATGCGCGGCTCTAAAACTCTTCAAGATCTAGACAATTACCTACGATCGATTTGGCTCGAATGTTGCGGTCACATGAGCCAGTTTTCATTAGGAGGTGGATTTGTGCGAGAAGTTGGGATGCGGCGGAAAATTAGTGATGTGTTTCAGAAGAGCGACGAACTCACACACATTTATGATTTCGGCACGTCTTCAGAAACATTAGTCAAACGTGTGGATGTCCGAGAAGGAAAGCCTACGACGACAAAAGCGATCGCGCTGGTGGCAAGAAACAATATGCCAGAGTATTCCTGCATTGAATGTGAAAAACCTGCGACTCATTTGTGTATGGAGTGTTTAATTGAAGAGCATTCCGAAGGGACGCTATGTGATAACCACACGGAGAGTCACCCTCACGATAATTACGGTGAACCCATGGAATTGGTAAATTCTCCTCGAATGGGGATGTGTGGCTACGATGGTCCAGCAGATCCGCCCTACTAATGGCTACTGTCAGAAGTTAGCATAATCAGAATCGTAAACAGCACAAAACGTCATCTGCTTCCGCTTTCCAAGCTTAATTCCCAAGTCTTTCGACTTCTATCCTCTTTCTAAAGGCATCGCAGCGAAGTGTTCCTGCAACAACCGATGAATGAAACGGTAGCGTCCTCCTACTCGTTGAAGAAAAAGACGCTCAGTACAATAATCTAAAAATCGAGCATAATTCCAAGGAGTACAGCCGAGGCACCAAAGGAAGACGCGGAGTGTGAGATGTTGAATGCAAACCCGCCCTCCTAGTTCTAAGCCTAATAAAAGACCCAAAGCCATGCCAAAACTTGTTCCAACAACTAAAGCTTGAAACGTCAGGTCGAACGAACGCTGTATCACACCTACCGTTATTGCAAGAAGAACCCCGATGATTAATTCCCAAATAAGAACAAAGGTGAGCAAGTTATTTCTTGACTTCAGAATTCCCTGATTGGGAATAATCTTTTCTTCGATGTCTGAGCCACCTTCGATACCACTCATTAAGCCGAACAGAGGACAACTTATAGCACCGAGCATGACTCCCGCAATTAAACATGCGATTCCTAACATCCCCTTATGACTCAACAAATAGGCAACCCTAGCTCTCAGCTTCCTTGTAGAAAGATATGTGCGAGCATGATTGATCCGGAGTAGAGACTCTGAGATCGTCACTCCGAACTCTATTCCAGATTTACAGCCCTGCCCAAATGATCGCCAAGACCATCTCAACGTTTCAACCGTTTGAATCTTTTGCTTGATTCTCGTCATCGCTCCAAAGCAGAATCCAACCAGAGCAGCAAGAACTGAACTAATGATTCCATTGGAGAGATATAGCGGTACTGCAAAACTTATTGCCAGAGCGAACCCGATTAACAGACGATTAAGCAGGTCATAGACGAACTGCCAGAAAGAACGTTCTGGCAACCATGAGGGTTGTATTGCTTCAATTAAAAATTCAGTTTCAGATTCTCGTTGCATCTGTTGGGCAAGAAAAACTAACTGATCGACTGTTTTTCGTTCAGTAGGAAGACTTCCTCGAATTTCAATGTCCCGCCGTACTGGACGTTTCATCATCTGACGGATATAGGCGTTCAGCAAAGCACGAAAACGTCCTTCAGTGGTAGGCTGCCGCCAATCTAAAAATTCTAGCTCTGGCTGTGCTATAACGAGCATACTTAACCATAAGGGAGTTCTAACTAGCTCACGTAAATTCCAATCTCCCTGAATCAAGTTCCACAGGTCTTGGCGCTGCAATTGTTCTAGATAATGATAGATTTGCTCGTCCTTAAGAGGTTCGATATAGATAGCTGCATTGAGTTCGAGCTTAATTTTCTCATGTTTACAGTACTCTTCATCACGGCTACACACAACAATAGAATGAGGACGAGATTGGCTTTGTAATAGAGCATTGATTGCATTAATACAAGGTGCTTGATCAGAGCTTCTTAACTCATCTAGTCCATCTAGCATCAGCAGCAGTTTGCCATCTCTCAACCAAGGTCTAGAAATATGCTTAGCAACACCGTATTGCACACTCAATTCTGCCGTCAGCCAGTCTTGGATCGGTTGCTGATTATCTTTCCAATTCGATAGATTGAAGAGTACTGGAATTGGAAATTCTGCGCTTTGCTCTGCTTGATTACATAGAGCTTGCGCTAACTCTAGTAATGTCGTTGTCTTTCCTGCACCTGGCTTTCCTAAAATTAAGAGCTTACCTGCGATCTCTGGTTCCTCAAAAACCTCTAGGAGCGTCATGAAGTCTGGAAGTAATTTAGCAGGACTGTCGCCAATCTTAACCAGTGAATCCCAAGGACGTTTGACTCGACCAGGTTGTAATTCTCTCCCTAATCTAATAAAAACCGCATTGTGTAATGATTGCTTCAGTCTCGATTCAACTTGATTTCTAACTGCTCCTAGCAGCCTCTTTTCACTCCAGGGTCGTTTTCCCATCCATGTACGGAGGGCTTCTGCATCAGATCCAGTGACGACAAGATTACGATCGCCGACCACATTTCCATTACCCGCAACAATGACTGTTCGATCAGCGTTTCCCTGAATTGTCACTTGCTGCGATCGCACTGCCCTTTCCAAAACCTGCAAATCTCGCTTGCTTAGGGGTTCTCCCGATTCAATTCGATTGAAAACGTCTTCTAGCTTGAAATCGAGCATATTATGCAATCAATACAGGCTTATTATTTTTCCATTTCCAACTATAAATTTTCTCTGTTTATGCAAAAACGTCTGTCAAAAACCTTTAGTTTCCGTAAATACACTAAACGACAAAGTTATTTTATAAAGACGAAGCCTTGACCTTAGGACACGTTGATTATGCTTCAAACCTTTGCCCACGGTTACGCTCTCCTCGTTGGAATTGGACAATGCGCTGACTCCCGCTTATCGCTACCTGTCACTGTCAATGATATTCAAGCCCTACAACAAATTCTGGTCAATCCTGATTTGTGTGGGTATCCAGATTCTCACCTACGATCGCTCCATGACCAAAATGCAACAAAGCAATCGATCTTGAATGGGCTACAGTGGCTCAAAGCTCAAGCTGAGGCTGATCCAGAAGCAACTGTAATCGTTTACTATTCTGGTCACGGTTGGCTCGACACGAGCGATCAGAGCTACTATCTTCTCCCGCATGATCTCAATCCGTATGCTTGGAAAGACACTGCGATCGCCGCAGAAATCTTCAATACTGCCCTGCGTCAAATTCCTGCCAAGCGACTCCTAGTGATTCTCGATTGCTGTCATGCTCAAGGAATGGCAAGTGCTAAAGAAGGACTAATGCTTCCGCCCAATGTCACTCCAACGGCTCCCACAAGAGGCTTTTTTGATCGTCTCGCTCAAGGTGAAGGGCGTGTCGTGCTGTTGTCTTCAAAAGGCGAACAGAAATCCTGGATTCGCAAAGACGACACCATGAGCATCTATACTTACCACTTGATTGAGGCATTACGCGGCAAAGCGAACAAACCTGGAGAGACGACTGTAACCGTAGCAGACATCGTGAAACATCTCGATCGAACTGTACCGCTCAGTGTCCAACAAGAACACCAAGCCCAACAGCAACCCTGGGTGAGCAGCGAGATGACAAATTTCGATCTAGCGCTGATTCAGGGTGGAAAAGGGCTTCCTGTGGGCGGATGGGATGCCGTGAAAGATCAGCCGACTGCATCGGTGACTGTGCAGGCGATTGGCGATCGTTCTGTTGCCGTTCGAGATGCTTCGGGATCAACCATCGTCACCGGAGATGGCAATGTGGTGGGCAAGCATAATGTTGTTCAGCAGGGCAAATACAATCTCAATGCTGGGCACATCACAGGACTGCGGGTCGGAGATGAATCGGATGATGATGAAGCAGAGATCCGATCTGCCAAAGGATTTGAACCGTTACCAGGCGAAGCGCAACCGATCGCAGCGACAAAATTTGTGTGTCCAGAAATAGACTGCGAAATTTCTTGGGTGCGCCGTTCGGTCGGGCAGACCATTCCACAATGCTCGCTTCATCAGGTCGATCTCGTCCCCGTTCGCCGTTCATAAGGGCTGTCATGCTACCAAAGTTTCTAGAGAGTTTAGGCGATACACTTGCCAAAGAGTGGGTGGCAAAAGTTTTTACGCCTGCTTTTGTCTTTTGGTTTGGGGGTCTGTTGGCGTGGATACTTCACTCGCAATCGAACTGGAATACCTTCGAGCAATGGCTGAATCAGAAAGCGATCGTACAGCCATTCACAACGCTCATCGCGGGACTGCTTGCTATTTCAACTTCCGCGATCGTCGTTCAGCAACTTGAGTTTTCGGTCTTACGATTGCTAGAAGGCTATTGGTTTCGATGGCTGCGACCGCTACGACGACAATTAATCAAGCGGCAGAGAGCGAAAATCGAGCAAGCAGAAAAGCGGTTTCAGATTTTAGCAAGCCAGGGAATTAAGAATCTTACGCCAGAAGAAGCAGATGAGTATGTTCAGATCGATTGGCAATTGAAGCAGACTCCAACTGAGATCGATCGCTTGATGCCGACGCGACTCGGTAATATTCTGAGAGCGGCTGAACGTCGTCCTCTAGAGAAGTATGGATTAGAGTCGATCGTCTGTTTTCCTCGCCTCTGGTTGCTCTTGCCGACTGAGGTGAAAACTGAATTATCCGAGGCACGAGCCAGACTCAACACAATGGTCAGAATTTGGATCTGGAGTGTGCTGTTCTTGATTTGGAGCGTTTGGGCTTGGTGGGCAATCCTAGTCGCTGTTTCTTCTGCGTTTCTTGCTCATCGTTGGATACTGGATGCGGCTGCAATCTATGGGGATTTAGTCGAGTCCGCTTTTGATTTACATCGCACGACGCTCTACAAGTCCCTGCGATTCCCGTTGCCCAAAAATCCCACAGAAGAGCAACGAACGGGTCGAGCATTAACTGATTATCTTTGGCGGGGAATTATAGAGCCAGAGCCTAGTTTTGAAGATCCAGATTAAACGAAAGATGAGTGATCTGAACTTAGCGATCGCAGCTTTAGGCAATTAAATGCTACATCTCGTTGTCCAACCGTTTGAAAAACCGCATGAGCATACCGATTGAATATCAAAAATCTGCAAAAATGATCTACAGTTTCGTTCAATGGATCAGCAATGCCTAGAGATGAACTCAATCCAACCGGGATTCGGGCAACCCACGCCCTTGAGCAGGTGCTTGCGTCTGAGAACAATGATCGTGCTGAGCAGAACGTGCAACAGCAAGGTAAGTATGCGATCAATCTAGGGAAAGGACAAGAAGTTCATATTGGCGATCGTATTACCTACCAGACAGACATCAACACAATTCGGCGGATTGTGAGAGAAGAACTTCTGATCCACAACAAGGAATATGGAGAACCGATTAAAACAGGCTTGAATGCCTTGGCAGAATTAATGAAGCTTCCCAAGGTTCAACAAGCAGCGACTGCCTTTCGGATCGATTTCCAAGCGGCGCATCAACAGATTGACGTGATCGCTGATCTGAAAGAGCTTCACGATCAGCTCCACACTTTGGATCAGTGTTATCGCAGCATTGCAAGAGATAAGCATCTCAAAACATTCATAGAGGACTCGATTGCTTTAGAAAGCTTGATTGGATATCATCAGGCACTTCAAGTCGTGATTGCTAGTGTACGAGAAATTGCAGATCGACAGATTGTTAATGTCAGCAAATTAAGCTGGTTGGAAAAATTAGAGCAGGCGTATTTAGCCTTGCAGCAGGCAATTGACTCCTCCAGTATAGAGCAGTTGCAAAAGACGATCTGGTTACTAGAACGAGTCTTGGCAATTCAACCCTCGCGAATCAATACTAGTTTGAATGCAGCCGCAGGCGCTTTACGTTTACCAGCGCTAATTACTGCTACTGCAACAATCTGGCAGCAGTTCAAAGATGGCGAAATCGATCCAGGAAAATTGAGTCAGTTCAAGAGCGGCGTTGAAGCGATCGCTGAACTAGACAGCCGACTCACTGCCTTGATCATTGCTCACGATTACCTTCAGGAGATGGATTTGGATTTGCGGCGGATTGAGGCACACCTGGATTTAGATTTGACAGAACTAGAGTTGTCCTGGTCTGATTTGAAGAACAAGACTGAGATGTTGTTTGAGAACCAGACAGATGACTGGGCTGTTTCTTTTAAGCAGGATTGTCAGAATCTAGATGTAGCACTTTCAGAAGACAATCCAGCAAAAATAAGGCGATGCTTCTGGTCGTATCAAAGACAGGCGCGGCATAGCTTCTACAAGGTGGATGTGACATTGAAAAGGCTATGTGACGAGTTAAGAAAAGTGGGCGAACCCTTGACCGCTATTTTGAGGATACTCGAATGAGTCAGTCTAACCTCTCGAATGAAACAAGTGATGGAGAGAATTTTCCATCACTGGCATCGCTCAGAATAGTTCATAACCAATTGCTTAAGAGGTATCGAGAGCAAGGGAACAGTCCTGATGTGCTATATGAAATCGATGCGTTAATCCGTCGAGGCAAGATTCTGGGAGCCTTATTAGACGGCGAGGACGATCGTTGGGCTGCCCAAGGACTTCTAGATTATTGGTCATCGATGCTATACCGGGCTGGTTATGAACCTCCCGATGCTACTTTAGGTGAGTTCGATTCAACTTATGCTCCGAATCTGGACGATAATTCCTGTCCCTATGCAGACCTTGAGCCGTTTCGACAAATCCAGAGCGCAAGTCCAAGTGCCAGCAATTTGCGAGAAGCCATCGAGAAACCAGCAGACCTGGTTGGTCTAAAGTTCGAGGAAGGAATCATCGATGCTTTAATACAAGATACACTCTATGAACCTGATGGAGCGTCGTTATTACAGTTCATCTTGTTCCGTTTGTGGGAGAGGCGCGATCGCAACAAAATTACCTGGGAGAACTATCGTCAGGTTGGTAGAGGACGACAAGCGTTGATTCAAGCTGCTGATCAATTAATCGAGGAATTGTCTTCAGAAGAACAAGACATCCTGAAGCGAATAATGCTGAATCTTGCTCAGTTTGGCAAGGGACCAAATCTTGTCAAAAAAAGAATTACACGCTCAGAACTTTATAGATTGTTAGAACCTGCTGAAAAAAACCGATTCCCTGAGAACGCGCCGTTAGAAAACTCACTCACAGACCCAAGTGAGTCATTAGAGATCAATAACTTAGCTAGTTCTGACAGAACATTAGGGAGCAATGTTTCTCCACTAGAGTTTAATGAAATCCTCCGAATACTCGCTAGCGATGTTTCGCATTCTTTCACATCAAACTCACCTCATGTGCAAGACCGGTTTCATGCTTTGTTAAAGAGGCGGCTTCTCGTTGAAAGTCAACATAACCCTCCACTACTGGTTGACTGACAAAACTGGAGGAGAGGAGCAAAATCCCGTAATCTAGTGGATTACCACATCAAACTAAATTACTGCTATGGAAAATGCTCCTCGCCTCTATGATGCCGTGTTTAGCATGTTGGGT
>NZ_JBNXVP010000034.1:0-78412 GCF_050565645.1 Leptolyngbya sp. AN10 | reverse complement strand
GAATTACATCGAACACGGCGACAACCGAATCAATGGCAATTGGCGATCGCATAAATAAAAGGATGCAGATTCAGAGAAGTCTGTGATCCAGTTTTTACAGAATGACTTTTTCAGCAAGCCCTAAATATCAAGAAAGCTTGCAATTCAGCTATGGCTATCTGAAGCTATACACGCTTGATAGTACCGATCGTACCGATGCGATCAAACTGTGGAATATTTTTATAGAGCAGACGGTGCGAGAAGCATTGCCGCCGATGCGATATGAATTACCACTGGATTTGAAGCGGCAACTGCAAGAACAGGGACAACTGGAAGCGGATTTATCTTCCGAAGCGTTGGAACGCTATCGACAGGAGTATTTTCAGCAACCTGCACGAAAGGTTTTGGAGGCAGTTGCAGAGTCTCAAAGAGCAGTGATTTTGGGCGATCCAGGTGCAGGGAAAAGTACGTTGTTACAGTATTTGGCATTGGGATGGGTTGGGGGGAAAACGGACGCACTGCCCTTGCTGATTGAGTTGAGAGAATATGCAATCGCGCAAACCAACAACTTTCTAGAATTTTTGCATCGTGGGCGTGGTGTGGATTGGCAGTTTGATCAGCAGCAATTGCATCAGTATTTGCAGGATAATCCAGCGTTGATGATGTTTGATGGCTTGGATGAGGTGTTTGATCGTGCAACTCAAGCCGCGATCGTAGATGACATGATTCGCTTTGCCCAGCAATATCCCAAAGCGCAAATCTTAGTCACTTCGCGCGTCATTGGTTATAACCCGGATCGACTGCAACAAGCTGGATTCCGTCACTTTACGATTCAGTCGTTGGATACCGATGAAATTCATGAATTCATCGATCGCTGGTATTCCCTTGCTCTTGGCAACGATGCAGATAAATCGAGATTGGTGACGCGATTGAAAGGCGCGATCGCGAACTCTAAAGCGATTCAGAATTTGGCAGACAATCCCCTGCTACTGACGATGATGGCAATTCTGAATCGACGGCAAGAATTACCACGCAATCGCGCTGATCTCTACGACCAGGCTTCACGAGTCCTGCTTTATCACTGGGACGTAGATCATAAGCGATTGCAGTTGCCGATGGATGCGATCGGGCGGCGGGAAAAGCAGGAGATGTTGCGTCTGATTGCCTATGAAATGCAGGCGGGTGAGGAAGGATTAAAAGGAAATCTAATCAGTGCTGAACGATTAACGCAAGTTTTAACTGATTATTTACGCAATCAGGGATTTAGCGAATCTCGTGAGAAAGCAAATCACTTGATTCAACAATTACGAGAACGTAACTTCATTCTCTGTTATCGCGGAGCCGATAGCTATGGCTTTGTCCACCGCACTTTTCTAGAATATTTCTGTGCAATGGAAATTGTTTACCGCTTTGAGAAACAGCGTACTCTTAGTTTTGAACAATTGCGAGACGAAGTATTTGGACAAACTTGGCGTGATGAAACCTGGCATGAAGCTCTCTGTCTCATCATTGGTATGTTGGGAGAAAATGTGACAGCTAACATTCTCACATATCTAATTGAGCAAGATGATGTGTCTGACTATGATGAGAATGGGCAATTCATAGACCGAGACAATAAGCCTAAGTTTTTCAATCTTTATCTAGTAGCTAATTGCCTGGAGGAAGTTCAAAGCTGCCCTAGTATCAAGCCAATCGCTGAGGAATTGCTCAGGAAGCTGAAGTATCTGGCAATGAGTGACTTAGATGGGTTAACGTCTACTGCGGTTCTTGAAGCTATCGCAACTACCTGGAAAAATGATTCAGAAACTTTGCTGTTCCTCAAAGCCTGTGCCCGTGAGAGTGAAGGATTATATGCTCCAGATTTATCAGTGAGTTGGATAGCAAGGCAATGGAAAGACGATCCTGATACTCTTCCTTGGCTCCAAGCTTGCGCTTTAGATGGGGAAGTTGGCAGTTTTTCAGCAATGGCAGCTTTAGCAAATTATTGGCAAGAAGACCCTGATACATTTACTATCCTTAAGTCATATGCTCAGTCTAACGAAAATTCAGACACAATAAATACACTTATAAAAGCTATTGCACAAGGCTGGGCAAATCAACCCAGTACACATGATTTTCTCTCTAGTATTGTTGTGAATCACTCTTTTAAGCGTGAGAATAAGCATCAAAAAAATCCCCGCCAGACAGCATTAGAAGCCCTCTTCAATTACTATCCTGCTCATCCAAAAACAGTTGAACTCCTGCACGACAGATCTATCAATGACTCTGATGCACTACTGCGAGAATGGGCAAGGCATCAACTTGAGCAAATGGAAAATGGTAGTGCTTGATCGCTAAGAGATCGATCACACTCCTAATCCAACATTATTGGATGCTGAGAAACAGAATTCCCCAGTTCTCGATCACATCCACAGAGACAACACTGATTATCCAGCAAGCACTAACAAATGCTGGGTGGAGCCAATCTCGCACCATCTGTTACTCCTGAAAGTGATTCAACCAAAGATTTTCCAATAATTCGAGAAGGCTTAAATCTCAGAACCGAATAAATCTTCACTGTCGTACCACAGATTCTTCTGGTCGTTAGTAACTTCTCCTTCTATCGAAGTTGATTCTAGTTTCAGATCGCCTGAGTCGATCGGAGGTGCAGCAGAATTCTCTAGCGTCTCTGGTTCCGCGACTTGATGGGCAGCAAAAAGCGCGAGGAGTTGTTGGGAAAGCTGTGGTGAGATCGCTCCCTCAGTCGATAAGTTCTGCTCAATGCCGAAAGTCGATTGCAAGTAAGCAATCTGCTGTCGCAATTGATGAATTGCATCTTGAGCCATTCGCTTCATCTGTGCCTCAGAAAGCGATCGCTTCCCCTGCTCCTGCTGAAGCTGATACGCGATCGGCATCCAGTATGCCCGCAGTGCCCACAGCAGCATTTCTTTGTGAGAGTACGATTGATGTCGTTCGTTTTTGAGGCAGTCCAACAAAATTCCATCCGGGCTTTCTGCCGCCACTTGAATTCTGACCCGGTAATCAAACTTCTTGATAGACATTCAGCCCTCCTCACCGTGCGATCGTGACGCTCCACGAAGCGTTCGCAACTCCTTCCAATCGACTGACTTTGCCGCCTAACAATTTGAATACGCCAAACGCATCCGAAACTCGGCAAGCCAGAACTGGATCAATGGGGGTTGTTAACGATCGATAGATTTGGTCTTGTAAATCCAGTGCCCACGATGGCTCTAAGGCATATTGCGCGAAGAAGTCCTCCAATTCCGTTTTCAGGTAAAGCGATGTGCCACCCGAAAGAATCACTTCGTCAAATTCATACAGGTCTTGCCCCAAGCTGGACTTGATCCAATCGAAGAGGTCGCGGCAGTAGCGGCTGCATGATTGTGCGATCGCGTCTTGCAGTTGTTCGACTTTGCGCCCGATTTCTGCTTCGGTGACCACCATGCGGGCAATCCGCTCCAATAAAATCGGATTCTGTTGAGCTTGGAAAATGTACTCGGTCAATCGTCCCCAATCTTTGGTGTCGAGATTGAGTGAGGCACGATTGGCAATCTCCTCAATTAGTTGCTCAAATCCTAATCGAGTCCCATGTCCACTCTGCGGGGTTCCTTGCTTGAACGGCAGTAAGGAGGCATCTCGTTGCCCCATCATGGTAACGAGAATATTCCTGTGATTAAACGATTGAGGCGCATCGTTCCGACGACTCTGAGCGAGTCCAGCCCCTTCAGGCTTCACGTCTAGCACCAACGGAGAAATCGAATAGCGCCGACCTCGAAAATTAAAGCTGACGAGGTTCTGACTCAGCAGGTCATGAAAGGCTTTGCGATCCTGATACTCCTTGTAGGGCAATAACGCTGCGAGCGCGATCGTAAATTGTTCCGGTAAATTTGCCGTTTCTGCGATCGCGCCAATAATCGCTAACGCCTTGTACGCCGCAAACTCATACTTGCTCAATCCAGTTGGGGGCTTCCCGCGCATTTGTTGTGCTTTCATGCCCAGAACGTAAACTTTGCCATTGGCAAGTTCGATAAAGGCATCATTCTCTGGTCTGCCGCCTGCAAGCCCAGTGTCGATCAAATCATGGGGCGAGATTTCGAGAAACTCTGACCCCATTAGTAAAAGTTCTGTGTTGCCCTGCGACCAGCATTTCCAAAACACTTTGCTTTGAGACGTTCCGGTATCGATCGTCAAAATCACATCTGGCAGTAAAGCAGTCATTTGTATTTTCCTTTGGGTGAACGGTTGATGAGCGTCAGATCTTCTCAGGCGTTGATCATTTGAAGTTAACTGTTGCCTCTCAGAAGGTAAAGCGGAGGTATCTGTTACCTGTGTAGGAGCGCGATCGCTAAGATTCCATGACTCCACAGCGCCTGGATTGTACGTTCAAAGGTATTCGGGTGGTCATTAAAGGTAAAAAGTAGGTAGTGGAAGACCAAAGAGAAGTACGGTCAGGTCAGATTGAGGGAGACTGAATCGCTAAAACCATTGCTCTAGCTACTGTCTGCCGATGAACGAAGACAGCATAAGCACTTAATCTGACAGTAATGTGGCAAAACTCTGATCACTTCTGACAGTTTTGGGCTTCCGCAATGCCACAAATTATGTTTAATGCGCCATACGAGTGTCAGATCTCAAATGTAGGGTGCAAATACACAAGCGGGAAGGGGTTGAAAGAACGCCGTATCCGGCATTTTCTTCTTCGTCTAACTTACAGCGACGGGTTTGTTGTTCTTTCTGGCAACACAACCTACAAGCGATCGCGTCACACCTAACGCCAAGTGTAGAAGCCACAGCACCTACCATGCCTACAAATAATCTACAACGCCCACAAATTACCTACATCGACTCGCATTTAATTCGCTAAAGCCTTGCCCAGACATCGTTCTACACATTCCTACAGCAGATGCTCATTTGTAGAAAATAGTGCAACTGTGTAGAACGGTCGAATCTGTAGAGCCTCTGCTGCTAATGGGAAGCCTACAAGTGCCTACCCAGCCTACCAATTGTCTACGACCTCTACCCATTGCCTACCAATTGTCTACAAATTTGCCCATCCTCAATTTCTGAAACCTATGGCTAGTAGTAGTCCCCAGTTCAACCTCACGCTTCCGCCTGTGCAGGCGAATGCACTCCGGGAAGTTGCAACCGAGCGGGGTGTCTCTGTTCCACAAATCATTCGAGAGCGCTTAAGCGAATGGGAATCCCTCTCATCCACACAGAAGGAGACTGACCACAGCCCTCCATACCCTGACCTAGCAGCATTCACGACACAGCTACAACAATTGGTAGAGCAGTTGAATTCAGTGCAACAAGCGGTTGAGCAATTGAGCGATCTCAAAGAGATATCTGCCAAAGCAGATCGTCCAAACTCCCCCCAGCCTGATCCACAAACTCGTGCTGCCCTCCAACCCGTTCACGCTCGTCTACAACAGGTAGAAACACAGGTTGGAGTGATCGGAAATTTGGTGCAGCAAATCGTACAGCAAACGGGTAAGCATCAATTGCGTCTGGAAGCTTGGTCAGAAGCAATTTATGTCATTGTGCAACCTTTGCTCATCGACAATCAGCCAGACGATATCCAAAAAAGCCGCCAGGAGTGGATCAAAGAACTCCATCACCGTTTGCAACAACATCTAGAAACCTGCAAATAACATGATTGTCTCAATCGCAAATATTTCTCCAACCCACGGAATGTACTACTACACCAAAGAAGGGAATCACCTGAACCTGGAGGATTGCTCGAATTGGTACGGCAGATTAGCCAAGGTTCTGAATCTATCTGAATCTGTAGACGCTCAACCTCTCGCTTGTCTATTGCGAGGACGATCGCCTACCGGAGAAACGCTCATCGACAAATCGCGATTGCACGCTCAACGATCGAATGATCAAGCCGATGGAAAAATCAAAGAACGAGCCGGGATCGATCTGACGACCAGTGCGCCTAAATCTGTCTCCATTCAAGCTTTAGTCTTTGGCGATAGCAGATTAGAAATCGCTCATCAAGTTGCGACTGTCCGAATGCTGGATTTTTTAGAGGAACGCTATGCCATCACCCGGCAAATGCAGCACGGCAAACGACAGAAGGTACTGACTGGGCAACTCGCGATCGCACAATTCCACCACGACACCAGCCGCGAATTTGATCCGCAACTCCACACCCACAACATCATCCTGAACCTGCAACAACTCCCGAACGGAAAATGGCGCAGTTTGGACAATGCAGAAATTTATCAGGCAAAGATGCTGCTAGGGCAAATTTACAGGAATGAATTAGCGCAAGAAGTCCAGTGGCTTGGCTATGAGGTTCAGGTCACGAACCACCGTTTGGGTTTGTGGGAATTGAAAGGCTACTCCAGCGATCAAATCAAAGCGTTCAGCAAGCGGAGCCAGCAGATTCAGCAACAAGCTGGAGACGATGCAAGTAGCGAACACAAAGCTTGGATTGCGATTTCATCAGGACGCAAGGAAAAACAGCAGATGATGAGGCAAGAGCTAGAAGCAGGATGGCTGCAAGATGCTATCAATATTAGTTTGCAGCCAGCGACTATTCAAGAACCGAGAGAAACAGTGAGCCTCAAGCTGACTCAAGCCGTTACTAATGCCACCATTGACTATTTAGCTCAACACTCTGCCGTTTTTCGACGAGAGGAAATCGAACGAATTGCGCTCATGCAAATCGGGCAAATCAGCTTTACCGCATTGCAGATCGCGATCGACGAACATCCGAATTTAACCTTTCATGTGAACGAAAAAGGACAACAGTTATGTACCTATCACCCAACAGGAATTGCTCATGACTCAAACTCGCATGATATTCGAGGACTTACCCAACAAAATCGCCCCCACTCGGCTCCAGGGCTATGCTCAGACAGTCCCCAGTCAGCCGAAGCCCTCGACCCCTTCCGCGCCCTCGAACAATTCCGTCAAGACCTCCGCGCCCTCGCCGCCACCTGCCCAGGTATCTCAACTGAACGAAACCGATTGGCAGGGGTGGAACCATTCGATTCCAGCGACTGCCGAGCAACTGGAGCGCCTGCAACAATGGCTGAAACCGCTTCCAGTCACGCTGATTCAACTGAAGCAATTGCTGGAAAACCAACAGCAATCGATCAGTCATGTGAACATGGTGGTCAGCAATTTGACCGCACTCTATCAGGAGAAGCTGACGACACCCCTGAAGGTGGAATGGAACAGCCCAATCAAGAAGCGGAAGGATTTGAATTGGAGCGCGATCGCCATCAGTAGCGGCTCAGTTCTGTTAACTGTGGCTCTGACCGTTGGATTCATTCAAGTCGGTTTGATGCCACTGAATGCAAAAGTTGACAATCTGCTAACTCGAATTTCTCGGTTGGAGCAGTTAGCTGGAGGGAAATAATGATGCAGGACGTTGAATACTGGCAGGAACAGGAACGCCGCGCCGCAGAAATCCTTCCTATCTTGGAACAAACGTTAGCGATCGCACAAACCGAAAATTTGCTCCAACAAACAAATCGGGGTTGGTGCTACTGGGGAAATGAGCAGACTTTAATTTATGATCCTGAGTCCGAACAGTTGTCGATCGTGGCAAACGATAGCTCCTGGCAACTGGATTGGCATGAAGGCTTGTTTGTTCGTTCGGCTGAGACGCACATTACCGATGAGCAGTTAGCAGAATTCCGCGAACTCGCAAAGTGGCTCGAAGCTCAAGATGAGCAATCGCAAAAACCTCAAACCGAATTATCTCAATCGCAGGCAGAAACACTGCTCTCCAGCGCAGCAGGATTGTTTGAATACTATGCCAATCAAGGAGATACCGCTTTCAAGTTCTCGCCTAGCAGTACTGAACACTTTTATCGAGTGCAAATTGAGGACGAGATTTATCTGATCGGTCGGGATGATGAGAGTGGACTCTACTCGCTTCAACGCGAAGACGGAGCCGCCTTGAGCGCGACAGATGTGCAGTGTTGGCAGCAAATTGAGATCTGGCTCAAGCAGTTAGCAGCACAAACCCCACAGCAAGTCCCTCATGCTGCTGCCCCTTACTGGGAACAGCAAACCATTCAAGCTAATGAAGTCTTGCTGGATGCTCAAGCCTTGTTTACTTTCCAGGAAAAAATGGGCGAAGTCGAGTACGATCCGGTGCATCAGAGTTACAAGACTGCGATCGAGAACTACACCCTTGGCTACAGTCCCCCATCCGATATGTTCTGGTTAGAACGAAATGATGAACGGCTGGTTTCCGCTGTTCATTATCAGCAACATCGGGAGCATGGGCAATTTCAATGGCATCTGAGCGAATTACACGATCTGGGCAACATTGCTCAAGAGGATGTGCGGCGATTGAGAGAATGGCGAACTTGGCTCATGCTGCAAAACGATTTAGATCGAGAGAAATCGCAGCAAGCCACTCATGATGTATCCCAAGAGCAGCAAATCTACTCCAACCAGAAGTCAGCGGATTACGACCTCGATCGCTAACAAAAAGTAACTGACCCCCGCCATACGAATGTCAGATCTGGAATTTACGCTAACCCTGTCAACCCTGACGAGAAACAAATATGACTCATTCCCCCTCGATCGAGGATTTACTGAATGCCTTGCTTGGTGATGCAGCGATCGCTCAAGATCTCACAGAAGCAGACAAAGCCACGCTTCGTACAATGGTTCAAACTCTAGCTGGAGACTTGCAAGAAGAATTGCATACCGTCTTTCAAGCTTCCAACGAAACAACCGCCTCAAATACTTCCACCGTAGAAGATTTGTCAGCAGACTTGGATAGCATTCTGTCCGAACTGGGCGTTGCTTCAAATGCGCGATCGACGCAAGCATCAGGCGAACTACTCGATAAACAGTCTGATTCCACATTAGTCGAAGTACTGGGCGATCATGTTGAAAGTGCCAGTGGTGTTGTTGAAGTTCTATCAACACGATCGGTATCTCAACAAGCCCTTAATGCGCTGCGTCGTGTGGAGTTACAGCTAACCGCACTAACGATCGGGGTCAGTGACTTACGGCAAGCTCTAGAACAGAATTGTCGCCCGATGCTGCTTCGCGGTTGGAAACGATCGATAATCGCATTGCTACACAGATTCCAATTTCAGCAGCATTCCGGAACATTGATCGTAAAACCGAAGCACATTGCCCTATTTGCTCTCATGCTGTGCGTTCCTCTAGGCTTAAAACTGGCTGTTCCAACATTGCTTCATCAAGCGGATCGAGCCAGATGGTTGGAGAAGTTTTATCCTCACAACCAATCTCTCGATACCGTTGAATCGATTCAAAACGGCATCTTGTGGCTCAAGAAACCAACTGGCGAAGTTTTGCGCGTGAAATTAGCAGGGCTGGTTTTGGATGAACCTTGGCAAAGTCAGGCAGAGGGAGTGATGGCGATGCTTTTGCGTCCGACACAGGCAAAAGTTATGGTTAGCCACACTCAGTTGGCTCAAAACGACATCACAGAAGCGATCGTTTCTCTACCAAACGGAACGCCCCTGCAAGAAGTTCTCCTTTCCGATGGACTGGCAAAGCTGAACCTGAACACCCTCAAAACCCTGCCTGAAAATTTGGTTCTGAGGCTGCAACAGGCAGAAGCGAATGCCAAACTTCAACACAAAAATGTCTGGGGCGATCCTCGTCATGCCTCGCCTCACTGATCAGGATCTAAAGGCAACCCAGAGAATTCTGGAATGGCTCATGGCAAGTCTTCTGATGCCGATCTGTCTATTCAGCATCGGTGACGACTGGTTAACAGGACTGAGTTATATCGCTTTGGCAGTTATCTTGTGCCCGATGACCTTGGGAGCGCGATGGCTCAAAATCACGATCGCGCTCATCGTTATCCTCATTTGTGAATTATGACGACCTTACAACCGACATCCCGTAGAAATGAATGGTGGGAAGCGACGAAAACGGCAGTTTGTGGATTGGCGATCGCAGCCGGATTCCATACCTTCGTGGCTGAGGTGCGCTACATTCCCTCAGAATCAATGATCCCAACGCTTCAAGTGGGCGATCGCATCATTGTCGAAAAACTTAGCTATCGGTTGCGATCGCCTCAGCGTAACGATATTGTCGTCTTCAGCGCGACACCAGAATTGCGATCGCAGAATTTGAAGGATGATCTCATCAAGCGAGTGATCGGACTGCCTGGAGATACGATCAGGGTTCAATCTGGCAAATTATTTCTCAACGGCAAGCCGATCGCTGAACCTTATCTTCAAGCGTCTCCGAACTACAACTACGGACCTGCTATCGTTCCTCAGAATCGGTATTTTGTGTTGGGGGATAATCGAAATCACAGCTATGACAGCCATTTGTGGGGCTTTCTGCCACAGCAAAACTTGATTGGTCATGCAGCTTTCCGCTTTTATCCTCTGAGTCGTGTGGGATTTTAGCAAAATTGCTGCATCAGCCAGCGATTCAAAAGCAATCACAGTTGTAGCTTCAACAATGACACGACTGCGGCAGTTAGCAATGTCAAAGCCCTCTGGTGATGACTTCCACTTCTGAAGGATGTTTCTGATGTAGTTGCCCAAGAGGAGGACAGAGATAATCAAAGGAATGATCCGTGTGGTCTAGCTGCATTTCCCTTGGTGCGTCCAGTGCAATCACAGCATCGCCGATTCGCTCACAGCGCTTACAGGAACATACATCCGCTCCTTGTTCCAGAATCTGTTGCAGAGCATCCGCAATTTTGATAAACCCACGAGATTGAGAATTTTTAGGCAATGAGTCTTTTTGCTGGGTGTAAGTCGTCGCCTCTGCTCGACGATCTTGGAGCAGAAATTCGTCAATTCGACAGTGCTGCCGACACTGTTCTACATCGTCGAATGTCTCAGCAAATCTAAAGAGTTCCGCTGCAAAATCTTCTGCTTCGACATTTAACGTGATTTTGGCACGAGTACAGTCTGTCGAATCGTGCCCAGTATTGACAAAGTGACTGTGTAAGGAGGTTACGAACGATTGAATGAGAAGTTCGATCGCAATCAAGACTGATCGCTTATCTTGAAAGATGTCAGGGCTATCCGCGCTTCGGTCTAATAGTTGTGCCATCATCTGTTGAATTGCTTTGTGCTTACTACCCTGAAATCGATTACTCCAGTAAGCCAACGCATCGCCCAAAGTCAAAATCTGAGGCAGTTTCAAGGTGAAATAGAATTCGATGAGATTGCGGAGATAACTGCGATGAACCTCCATTAATACATATGGAGAAACGGAACACTGTGCCTTCTGGAACTGAGATTGAAAATACTGTTGATACGCATAACTTCCCAACAGCATTGGACGAACGACAGAAGCATCTAGGAAATGGCTGGGTTCGTCACTCATCATGCGTACTCATCAGTATCGTCTAAATCTTCATCAGTTACGATTCCTGATTGCAGCAAAGTCAGGCTCGTTTGTTCCATTTGTTGGATCGCTGCTTCAATGGCTGCATCTGAAGTAGACCCTTGGTGAGCAAGCTGATTGAGTAACGAATAAATCTGTTGATAGTACTCCACGGTATACCTTCCCCAGCGATTGTCTGTTGCTAGAACTTTATGGAGTACATCCAGGAATTTTGCTAGGGGTTCGTCGGGAAATCGCACCAAAATGTTTTGCGTGGCTTCCAGTAAGCCATAGGCATAAACGGCGGAGGGAAGTCCATCATGAAATCGCTGAATGCGTTGAAGGTTGAGCAGCACAGTCTCTACAATCTGCTCGAAAGCGGTAGGATGACTCGGACTTGAAGGTATTAGTCTTTTGCGTAGCAGTTTGATGAAGGTCAGCACCTCAGACTGACTTTCAGAGGGAAGCGATCGCAGATTCTCCAAGACAGCTTGCTCAATATCCATCGTTCTTTGCCTTCAATCTAGCTCCATTGTCTCTCAATCTCAGAATTTACGCCAAGCCTTTCTTTCCCATTCTGGGATTGCCAGTCTCATTCCATTTCCATCTTGAAGCGAGATTGAATCTTTGAATTAGGGAGTGACTGACTGAGCAGTTTGAGATTCGGTAAATTCATTGAAGAGGACAAAAAATCTCGAAGCGAGGTGGTTTCGTCCGGAGAAAAGTAGCGGATGACTTTTTCCCAAGGTTGGCTGTGAGGCAGATTAACTTTTCGTTCGACCCAGGCTTGGAACTCGAAGAACTGCTGTTCTTGAAGGGTTTTGGGAATTCCTGATTGACGACGTGCAAAGAAGTAGCCGGAGAGAAATGCGCTCTTGATGCGAAATGTCTGGCTGCCCCAGATACATGGCAGGACGTTTCTCAATGTTGCGAATCAGGTCATACAGATCAAGCATGGGATGTTGCTGGCTAAAACCGCTGAATTAAGCGACTTGAGGCGTAGGAACGTAGTGAAGTTGCATCAAAGCATCGGCTTGCAGGGTTTCTACAGCATAAGTGTGACCTTGAAGATCCACAAATTCAACCTCAAAGACTTCCGGATCGTAGAAGTCTACGATCGTTCCAACTTGACCTTTGCAGAGGTTTTATTCAGGTAGATCTTTTAATTCATCGGCTTCTGCCACCCCAATATCGAGTGCGGATTGAAAGACCACTGCTTTATGACGACCCTCGGCGTGGTTGGGATTGAGCGAATAGCCTTCTAGTTTCTCAAAGGAAATCAAAGCTTGCTCAGGGTTTGGAAGTTTCACGAGAACCTCTACAGGTCGCGATCGCAGGACTCAGGTATGGTATCAGTCTGGGGAAACTGCGATCGCGGTATGTCTCCCATTGATGGAGATGTTTTGATTGAGACGATCGCAGTAAATGTTGCAGAAGGGCTTTTGGGTGTTGCCCGTAAAGAGGATGAGTTGTTTGCCAGAAATTTTACGCCCAGTAAGGAGGGATTGAATTGCTGAGGCGCATTCAAAATAGGAAAAGCTGGCTTACCTGAAAGAGCAGATGAATTGCTCTATTTGTCACTAAATTATTATATCTTCTACGTATAAACCCGGAAAAACGAAAAACTGCCATGTAGAGTGACTGAGACGATCAGAAAAAATGACAGATCATGGATGAGCAGCGAGTAGAGGCATATAACCAGTTAATTACCCGACTGTTGGACTGTCCACAGGGGGAGGAGCTAGGGCTATTGCAGGCGAATGCAGCGTTAGTCGATGCAGGGCTGCTAGAGATGATGGAACAGGTAGCGGCGCAACTGGAAGATCAAGGTAATCCGAATGCAAGGTGGTTGCGGGAATTCAGAGCGCAATTAGCACAGCCGTTAGGAACAGAGATGGTTGACGCAACCGAGACAGGGAAAGCAGCGCAGTTTTTGCTGGAGACATTGCAGTTGATAGCAGATACCGATGGTAATTCGCAGCAGATTTATCCGGTGTGGGCACAACAACTAACACATTTTAACGAGGAGTTGTTGGCGGCTGTGTCTCAGGCAGCAGCACAGTTATTAGCAGGAGCAACAGAGCATCGAACTTTTGTAGCAACTGTGTTAGTAACATTTGGCAATCGAATCCAACAGTTTCCCTTGGGAACTCGCTGGCTGAACTTAGAGTTGGGCATTGCTGCCTACCACCAGAGCCTAACAGTGATCACTGAAGTGACTATGCCTGTGGAGTGGGCAACTATCACAAATAATCTAGCAATCGTATACACTGACCGCATCCAAGGTGATCGAGCAGAAAATATCGAGCAGGCGATCGCGCTTTACGAGCAAGCTCTGACGGTAAGAACCAAATCGGCTACGCCCGTGGAATGGGCAGATACTACGAACGATCTAGCAAACGCATACACTGACCGCATTCGAGGCGATCGGGCAGAGAATATCGAGCAAGCGATCTCGTTCTACCAGCAGAGCCTAATGGTGAGAACCAAATCGGCTACGCCTGTGGACTGGGCAGATACCATGAACAATTTGGCAATCGCATATGCTAACCGCATTCGAGGTGATCAGGCAGAGAATATCGAGCAAGCGATCACCGCCTACCAGCAGAGCCTAATGGTGAGAACCAAATCGGCTATGCCTGTGGAATGGGCACGAACCATCATGAATCTGGCAATCGTATACACTAACCGCATTCGAGGTGATCGGGCAGAGAATATCGAGCAAGCGATCACGTTCTACCAGCAAAGTCTGACGGTAATGACCAAATCGGCTATGCCCGTGGACTGGGCAACTACCATGATGAATCTGGCGAGTACGTACCATTTCCGCATCCGAGGTGATCGAGCAGAGAATATCGAACAGGCAATCTCGTTCTACCAGCAAAGTCTCACAATAAGAACCCAAGCTACTATGCCCGTGGGCTGGGCAAAAACCATGATGGGTCTGGCAAACGCATACTCTCATCGCATCCGAGGTGATCGGGCAGAGAATATCGAACAGGCGATCACGTTCTACCAGCAAAGCCTCACGGTGATGACCAAATCCGCTATGCCTGTGGACTGGGCAGAAACCATGATGAATCTGGCAGTCGCATACGATTCCCGCATTCGAGGCGATCGAGCAGAGAATATTGAGCAGGCGATCTCTGCCTTCCAGCAGAGCCTCACGGTAAGAACCAAATCAACCATGCCCATGGACTGGGCAAAAACCACGATGAATCTGGCAACCGCATACTCTTTCCGCATTCGAGGCGATCGAGCAGAGAATATCGAACAGGCGATCACGTTCTACCAGCGAAGCCTCACGGTGATGACCAGATCGGCTATACCCGTGGAGTGGGCACGAACCATGATGAATCTGGCAGTCGCATACGATTCCCGCATTCGAGGCGATCGAGCAGAGAATATCGAGCAAGCGATCACTGCCTACGAGCAAGCGCTAACGGTGAGAACCAAATCCGCTATGCCTGTGGACTGGGCAGAAACCATGCTGAATTTGGCAACCGCATATTATTTCCGCATTCGAGGCGATCGGGCAGAGAATATCGAGCAGGCAATCACTGCCAACGAACAAGCGCTAACGGTGAGAACCAAATCAACCATGCCCGTGGAGTGGGCACAAACCATGATGAATCTGGCAATCACATACTTTGACCGTATCCGAGGCGATCGGGCAGAGAATATCGAACAGGCGATCAACGCCTACGAGCAGAGCCTCACGGTGATGACCAGATCGGCTATGCCCGTGGAGTGGGCACAAACCATGATGAATCTGGCAATCGCATACAAGAATCGCATCCGAGGCGATCGGGCAGAGAATATCGAGCAGACGATCACTGCCTACGAGCAATCTCTCAGCATCTTCACCCCAGACCTTCTTCCTGACGATTGTCGCAGAACGGCTCGTAGTTTAGCCAACCTTCACCTTGAACAAAGCCAATGGATCGAAGCCGCAACGGTTTATACGATAGCCCTCCAAGCCGCTGAAAATCTCTATCAAAGCGCCAATCTGTTGGACAGCAGGTCTGCTGAACTTTCTGAAAATGTGGATCTCTTTCGCAACGCAACATATGCCTATGCTCGGACTGGCGATTTCGAGCAAGCGATCGAGACCCTGGAACAAAATCGTGCCCGTGGGCTGAGCGAAAGCCTGAATCGAGATCGCACCGATCTGACTCAATTGCAACAACTCAAGCCAGACCTCTACAACCAATACCAAGTCCTGATTCAAGCACTGCGTAATTTAGAAAGTGAGCAACGAGATCGCGCTGTTTCCAGTGAACGACATCAACTCACACCTGAAAAACTTAGAGACAATGCGATCTCACTACGTCAGCAACTTGATCAACTGATCCAAAACATCCGCCAAGTTCCTAGCTATCAGAACTTCCTGACTCTGCCGAAGTTTGCAGAAGTTCGTCAGTTTGCCCAGCATGATCGCCCCTTGGTCTATCTCACTACGACCTTCGCAGGTAGCCTTGCGCTGCTCGTCACACCAGACAACATTGATGCGATTTGGCTCAACAACTTTACTGACAACGAATTAATTGACCTGCTGAAGAACACTTGGTTTGCTGCTTACGATCAATCCCAGAACGATCGGCAAAGTTGGCACGATGCGATTGATAGTGTCACTCGTCAACTCTGGGAACCGCTGATGGAACCCCTGATTCGTCATCTCCAAACCCAGAATGTCGATCAAGCAGTTCTCATCCCAACTGGATACCTCAGCCTACTCCCGCTCCACGCCTCTTGGACAGAGGATTCTACAAAACCAACCGGACGACGTTATGCCCTTGATGATATCCACTTCACATACACTCCTAATGCTAAATCTCTTACTGCGGCTCAAGCGATCGCTGCTCGAACTCCAGCCGACACGATCTTAGCGATCGACAATCCCCGCAACGATCTCCCCAACTCAGAACGAGAAGTGCAAGCCGCGATCAAGAACTTCCCTCAACGCACTGTTCTTCGACACGCTGAAGCCACAATCGAAGAAGTGCGATTGCGCCTCTCAAACGCCTCAATCGTCCACTTCTCCTGCCACGGCACCGCCAACCTCAACGACCCGCTTAACAGTGGACTCCTGATGAGCGATGGACTCCTGACTTTGCGGGATATTCTGGCGCTTAACTTGAGCGATCACGGTGGCATTCGTCTCGCTATCCTCTCCGCCTGCGAAACTGGACTTTCCGGCATCGAAAACGCTGATGAGGCTATTAGTCTCCCCACTGGGTTGCTTCAAGCTGGAGTCGCTGGAGTCATGGCTTCCCTCTGGTCAGTCTCTGACCTCAGTACTATGCTCCTGCTCACCAAATTCTACGACTTGTGGCGTGAGCAAAACCTACCTCCTGACCAAGCCCTTCGCCAAGCTCAAATTTGGCTACGCGACACCACAAATGAAGAAAAAATTGCCGAGTTCAAAACATTCATTCCCGCGATCGCCAATACCCGAATGTCTCCTACTACTGCCCAACAGCTTTATGACGAACTTGCGTGGGAAACGAAAAACGAGCGTTCCTTCGCGCATCCCTTTCATTGGGCAGCTTTTAATTACACTGGAATCTAGCTTCTCCCAAATCGCTGATCACTAATTTGCTTCTCAATCGCCATGACCCAACCCAAAACCATCCTCACCGCTGCCCATGCCATTTGCCCTCACTTGGCTACTCTCCTTGATGCAGAAACGGCTCAACAAGTCGATCGTGAACTGCGATCGCTGCTGATCCAAGCTGAAGCTGGGCAATCTGTCGAAACTTCAATTACAGAAGTTCTCCGACAGCACGAACCGACTCAAGCTTGGATGCGGCGCTATCTCAAAGGCGAAACTCCAGATCAAATTACGCGATCGATGCAGTTTCCTAGCGGTGACGCTGCTCCAAGTCCCGCTACAACCACTTTCAAATGCCCCCACTGCGACTACACTGACACCGTTCCCCAAGTTGGGATGATCCCGGAACCCTGCCGAAAGCATCCCAAGGTTTCGCTCATTCCTGTCTAGCCATCCCTCATCCCCTGCATTCTCATGTCCGCAAAATTCTTGGAAGGGTTCGGAAATAAACTTGCCGAACAATGGATTGCCAACCTATTTGCACCAGCCTTTGTCTTCTGGATCGGCGGTATTCTCGCTTATATTTACCGCTACGGTTGGCAATCGATTGCCCAATGGTTTCCCGATGCCAAATTTGAGCCTCTCCAAGTCGGCATTCTCGCGATCGTTCTCATCGTCGTTCTCATCTCCGCCTTTGTCGTCCAACGCTTTGATACCGAAGTGCTACGCGGACTCGAAGGCTATTGGTATCCAGGCATTCGCGATTTAGGGCGACCCATCCTTGATCACATGACCCAATCCCAAATTAAGCGTCGAAAAAAACTCTTAAACCGATGGAAGAAACTACACGAGAAATATAACCAGTACCAACTTTCTGCCCTCGATCGCGCCGAATACGTCAGACTCGATCGTGCCCTCCGCCAATTCCCCAATCTCGACGACGACTTCTTGCCCACTCGTCTCGGCAACATTCTCCGCGCCGCCGAACGCCGTCCCTATGATCGCTATGGACTCGATACCATCATTTGCTGGTCTCGTCTCTGGCTCCTCATGCCCGACAGCGCCAGAAAGGAACTGCAAGATGCCCGCACCGAACTCAACAACGGCGTGCGAATTTGGTCGTGGAGTATTCTCTTCCTGGTCTGGACAATTTGGACATGGTGGGCAATTCCTTGCGCGATCGCATCTGCCGTCTTTGGCTACTGCTGGATACTCGATAGCGCGATCGTCTACGGCGACCTGATTGAATCCGTCTTTGACCTCTATCGCACTTCCCTCTACCAATCTCTCCGTTTCCCCTTACCCGCCCATCCCGCAGAAGAAAAAGCAATGGGCTTGCAAGTGACCGAATACCTTTTCCGAGGATCTCAGTTCGATCGGCTTCAGTTCACACCGCCCACAAGTGGCGAGAAAAAGTAAAATAGTGGAGGCGAGGCAAACGATCCCTCCTTAACTGTCATGGTACAAACTCCGATCAAGCCACTCACCCTCGAAGAATTCCTCCAACTGCCGGAAACCAAACCTGCCAGTGAATTCATCGACGGTCAAATGATTCAAAAGCCCATGCCCCAAGGAAAACACAGCACTGTTCAGCTTGACTTAGGTGCTGGTATCAATCAGTCGCTGAAGCCGAGCCACATTGCCCGTGCCTATTCAGAACTTCGCTGTACCTTTGGGGGACGATCGATCGTCCCAGACCTTTCGGTTTTTACTTGGGAGCGGATTCCGCGTAACGAGAATGGTGAAGTCTCGAATACGTTTGAGCTTCCGCCCGACTGGACTATCGAAATTCTGTCGCCCGATCAAAGTCAAACGAAGGTGGTTCGCAACATTCTCCATTGCCTCGCCAATGGAACTCAAATGGGATGGTTGATTGATCCAGATGAGAAGTTGGTGTTTGTTTATTTTGCCGATCGCACCCTTGCCGTTTTTGAAGAGTCGAGCGATCGCATTCCAGTGCCCGCTTTTGCCGAAAGCTTTGAACTTACCATCGGTCAGCTATTTGATTGGCTTCAGGAATAGTGCCTTTCTGCCTCAGCTTGGAGCATTGATTGGGAGACAAAATTTGAACGTTGTACCTTGACCCAATGTACTCTCAACCTCAATCTGTCCTCCCATTACCTTGACTAATCGTTCTGTGATGGCGAGTCCGATACCGCTTCCATCACGGCGCAAACGTCGGGAATGATCAGATCGCCAGAAGCGTTGAAATACAAGAAGTAGGTCTTCAGAAGAAATGCCGATTCCTGTGTCTTTAACCATTACCCAGAGTTTGCCTCGATCTGCCCAAGCTCGAACCGTGACAGCCCCTTCAGGCGTGTATGCCAGTGCGTTACTGATGAGGTTCGTCAGAATTTGCTTAAAGCGATCGCAGTCTGCAAAGATTTGAGGCAAATTTCCTGTATCAAGGAATTCCAAATCACAGTCATTGTGCCAGCCTTGGCTACGAAAAACAGCAACGACATCCTTGATGATTGGATATGGAGAAAATGGCTCCAACCGTAGCGGCAGCCCGCCTGATTCGATGCTCGAAAGAATTCTCAAATCTGCCAACAGTCGTGTCAGCCGCTCTGCTTCTTCATGCAACTGTCGCTTGATGTCTGACGTTAGCTCAAATCCGTCTGAAGACTCCAATAGTTCCAGATAACCTCGAATTACCGTCAAAGGAGTTCCCATTTCATGTGCTAGATCGCCGATCAATTCCTGGCGACGCTCCTCAACGCCTTGCAATCGATCCGCCACACTATTCAACGTCAACTCAAGCTGACGAATCTCTGAAATTCGACTCGGTGGGATGCGGGCATTCAGATCCCCCTCACTAAATCGTTTCGCAACTCGTTCAATCTTCCTCAATGGGTGCAGAATTGAATTCGTTAGCGATAAGCTCAGCGCACCCACTGTCAGCAAACTTGAACCAAGTGCCAACATGGTTCCTCGATCGTTGACACGATGGAAAAGGTCAACGATGTCATTGTAGGAACTCTGATTGGTCAGCTTTTGCTCTGATTTTTCGTACTGTCTTTCTAAGTTGGCTAATCGAGCCGGAAATTGCTGCGACTTATAGCCATAAGCCACTGTCGCAGCGCAAAGGAGTGCTGATACCAACACAAGCAAGTTGGTCAGAAATAATCTTACGCGAAGGCTCATGATGTAATTTTGTCGTCTTCAAAGCTGTATCCAATGCCCGTATGAGTGCGAATAAAGCGATCTCGTTGTTCCTTGCTAGACGGGCTAATTTTCTTTCGCAATCGTCCAATGTAAGTGTCAATCGCTCGATCATCACCAATAAAATCACTTCCTCGCACCGCATCTAGCAACTCAGAACGGCTCCACACCCGCTTCGGACGAGATGCCATCAGTGCTAGTAAATCAAATTCAACGGTGGTTAGTCTTACCCTCTCAAACTCACCATCGTCGGTCTTCTGCACCATCAGTTCCCGTTTTTCCTGGTCAATGATGAAGTGCCGAGTTTCAATGGTGATTTGCTCCCCTTGATGGCGCATGAAGCGACGCAACACTGCCCGCACACGCACCACTAATTCTTGAGGACTGAACGGCTTCGTGATGTAGTCATCCGCTCCAGTGGAATAGCCCACAATGCGATCGACCTCAGCACCTTTCGCCGTCAACATAATGATGTAGGGATCTTTTCGGACAGATTTGCTCTGACGAATGCGAGTACAGACCTCTAGACCATCTAGCTTTGGTAAGCCCAGGTCTAATAGTACAACATCAGGCTGTAGTTCTCGAAACTGACGTAACCCATCTTCTCCGTCATAGGCAACTGAACAGCTAAAGCCTTCAGCTTCCAGAGAAGAGCGAACGAGGGAACTGACATTCCGTTCATCTTCCACAATTAAAACTTGCATACAACTTGAAGATTTTTATGGTTTACTGATCAGAAAAATCGGTTCATGGTTGTATGCACCCTGTAGTTCTATTGTGAGGGTTTGTAAAATGATGAGTAGTACAAATAGGTAGATTGTTTTCTTCTCAGCACTTGTTGTAAAGATCCGTAACTCAAGTCGCAATTCTTCTGCTTTACGCCATACGAGCGTCAGATCTGGCTCCTATTCTCTTCAATCAGCTTAGGGTTCTAAGCAAAAAACTGAATTTGCAATTACTGATTTTGAGAGAGTTCTTCATGACACAAGTAACTGAAACAATCTACGCTTCTGATGACGCTACGCAACTCTGTCTAGAGACAGAATTCGCTAATCGCCCCGCTCTCAAGCTGTCTCTTTCTTTACCTTTGGAAACTTCTACAGCCCCAATTGCGCCTGTAGAAGTTGCACCAAGATCTGCTGGATTGCGAGCGTTACTATCGCGCTGGTTCTCGAAAGAGTCCCGCGATCGCTTACGCAAACTAGCTCCTTGGCTCGTCTCTGGTAGTATTTTGGGCTTGAATCTGGTCATCCATGCTCCAACCTTCGTAGTCGGTGCGATGATTGCTGGATTAACGATCAGAATTCTGAAAGCCATCCTTCACAGCAATCCAATCTGTGAGAAAGCATGGCAATGGTTGCTCAAGAAAGCAAATTTGAGCGAAAAGCAGATTCCCTGGATGACGGCTGGTTTCGCTGGAGGCGCATGGCTCAGTGCTGCGATGCCTTCTAATGCTGCATTCTTTGTTCAGGCAGAAACCTATCTGAGGCAGATTCTATCGGTTGGACAGGCTTCTGGAGTCAACACATTGATTCCGTTGCTGTTTGGTACATTGCGGGTCATTTTCATCATCTACATCGGGATTGCTTTGGTGCGGGTCGTTAACTCATTCCGGAATGATGAGGATTGGGTGACTGCTGCTCGGATTCCGCTCATTGTTGTGCTGTGTGTGGTCATCGGTGATGCGCTCAGCACTCTAATCGTGCAAGGAGCAGGAGGAGCGTAGCCGAAAAGCCCTTCAGAACTTGGCGAAGCGATCGCGCTTTCACTTTCAAAGTAAATAGCAAAGGCGATGGATCGCATCGCCTTTGTTTTCCTTCGGATTTATCTATGACTACTGAACACGACAAGAAATCTGACGAGTTTATTCCAATCAATCAAATCCTCAACTCCAAGCCACAGTTAGGACCCATCCCAGGAGAGCAGGTCATTCCGTGGCTGATTATCACGATCGGTTCCTATATCATCTGCCAGTTAGTTCTAAGCCTGGATTGGTGGGCAACGGGATTGGTTGGTATTTGGGGATCAGCAACGTGGTGGATTCTGACAGGCAATGAAAGCTGGCGTTTTTTGACGAAGTTCTATCGCACTCCCAAGTGGACGCGAGGACACTTACCCTACACCAGCACATTCACGCAGGTACAGAGCTTGATCAGTTCACCTCAAACGAAACGCAAAAAACCTAGAAAGCATCGAACACGACGATGAAAACAAAAGTTGGAAAGCAACGAGTAACCCTGATTGAGAACAATCAAAAACAGTCTGTTACTCTCAGCGCATTTGAAGACTTTAATGCTTTGGCAGGACTGGCTCAAATCGAACTCAAGGGCAGAAAAGTCGGCGTGAAAATCCTGCAAAAAGACAAGAAATACTGCTTTGTCTTTGGCTTTACCTGTTCTGGCATTCATGACACGCTTCGATCTGACCAAATTCCTCCAACACTTCGCAATTTTGAGGCTGCACTCAAAGAGCTACCGATCGGCGAACGGATGACGGTGCATCTTTCTAGTTTTACCAGCGATCGCGATCGTCAAAAACAACTCGATCATCTGCTGAATAAAGCTCCCTCTTCCGAGTTGCGCCTACTGCTGATGAGCGAGAAAACCAGAGCGCAGGAACTCAAGCAATCTGGCACTCGCAAGCCAAAAACTCTCCACATCTACGTCACCTACACAGTCGAACCCAATCAAAAAGTCACGACTGATGCGGATTGGATTGAAAAGGCATTGGCAAAAGGGGTGGAACTCTGGGAGGTTTTCAAGGGGCAGGGTGATAACCTTGTGCAGCAGCATCTTGAAGCGATGTTGCGTCGTGCTTTCACTGAAGGCTATCTGCGCTGGGAGCAGTTGCTGAACATTAAAATGGGGCTGGATATCAAGCCCATGACTGTGAAGCAACACTGGCAGAAAGATTGGTATTGCTTCAACCGGATTAAAGCCCCTGCCGTTCCTCAATATCTGATTCTGACCGAGCAAGGATTGAGCGAACAGGTCAACAGCGATATTCATTGTGCTACTGTCCTGATTCAAGGAGAACATGGGCATGAGTCAGTGCCTCAAGCCGATCGCCAGTGGGTCAGAGTAAAAGGGCAATACGTTGGCGTACTGGGATTCAGTGCTAAACCAGTCGGATTTCTAAATCAGCAAACTCAACTTCGCTATCTATGGGAAGCGATTTGCCGCCCTTACATCGTAGATACCGAAATTGTCTGCCAACTTACAGCCCGTGATACAACGCTGCTCAAGACCAATATGCAGCGCATTCTGAAGCAGTCAAATGTGGCAAGCCAAGTAGCAGAGCAAGCGCGATCGATCGACGTAGCTGCACAAATCAAGGTGAAGCGTTCCGTTGATGCTCAAGCAAAGCTCTATGAAGGCTATATCCCAGTCAACATTGCCACTGTTTTCCTTGTCCACCGCGACACAAAGGCTCAGTTAGACGAAGCCTGTAAAGCCCTTTCCGAGTGCTTTCAACTGCCTGCTAAAGTCGTTCGTGAAACCGAGATCGCTTGGCGCATTTGGCTTCAAAGCTTATCTACTTCCTGGGAAAAGCTTCTGGGTGCGCCATTTAAACGGCAACTGACTTATCTCACAAATGAGGCATCTGGTCTGATTCCATTGACCGTGACAAACTCTGGCAATCAGACGGGTTTTGAATTGATCGCTGATGAAGGCGGTAGTCCTGTCTACATCGATTTCATTAACGAGCATCGAAACATCGCGGCACTCGGAACCACTCGTTCGGGCAAATCGCTTCTCATTGCTGGCATGATGACTCAGTTTCTCGCGGAAGGCTATCCGATTGTCTGTTTGGACTATCCCAAACCGGATGGAACTTCGACTTTCACAGACTATGCGGAGTTTCTTCAACCTCGTGCAGCATACTTCGATATCGGGCGAGAGAGCAACAACTTAATGGAGATGCCTGATCTGCGACACTTATCTGAGGAAGAACAGCAAGAGCGATTCGAGGACTATAAATCATTCCTTGAGGGTGCGCTAGTAACAATGGTGCTACCCACTGCCCAGCAGGATGCAATGTTGGAACAGACAGTGCGATCGCTAATCGGAAAAGCACTCAACAGCTTTTTCAAAGACGCAGAAATTTCTCGTCGCTACTCGGAGGCACAAGCTGATGGATTGGGAACTCCCGCCTGGGCATTAACGCCAACACTGAAAGATTTTCTGGAATTCTGTACCCCGGAAAAGCTGAAAATCGAAACAGATACCGGACACATTCGCAGTGCCCAATCTCAGATTCTCTTGCAGCTAGAATACTGGCTCAATTCTCGAATTGGTCGCGCAATCGGTCGTCCTTCTTCGTTCCCAACCGATGCTCAACTGCTGGTTTTTGCTCTCAGAAACCTCTCTAACGAGAATGAGGCGGCTGTTCTTTCGCTCAGTGCTTACTCTGCTGCGCTCCGTCGTGCCTTGGCATCTCCTCGATCGATCTTTTTCATTGATGAATCTCCGATTTTGTTTGCCTTCAATACGATCGCTCGTTTGATTGGTCGTTTATGTGCCAACGGTGCTAAAGCGGGAATTCGCGTGTTTCTCTCGGCGCAAGACCCCGACACGATCATGAACTCGATCGCAGGACAACAGATCATGCAGAACATGAACACGCGCTTGATTGGGCGGATTCAACCGCTTGCGATCGAGTCTTTCATCAAATGGCTGTCCTACGATCGCTCAATCATTGCCCGAAACGCCAGTGAATTCTTCTTTCCAAAACGATCTGAACTCTACTCCAATTGGTTACTCGACGTTGATGGCACGTATACCTACTGCCGCTACTACCCCAGTGCAGTCCAGCTTGCTACTGTCGCTAATAACCCAGACGAGCAAGCTGCCCGTGCGCGAGTGTTGGCACAGTATCCAGGCAACAAACTCCTAGCAATGGCAAAGTTCGCGGAACAATATGTCACTGCGATTCGGAGCGGTAGCAGTCTAGATGAGATCGCACAAGTTGAAACAATTTCTTCAGAGGTATTAACGGATGTCCCCTAACAGTTTTTCCAAAGTTTGGAACTTTCAACGCGCCACCCAAGCAAAATTCAGATTGCTTGTCTTCACGCTAACCTTCGCAGTGCTTGCTGGAAGCTTATTCCCGAAATTTGCGAAAGCTGGAGTGCTGGATGGCTTATCTAATACTATCGAACAAACGGTGAACCGAGTTACCAACGACGCGACGAATCCAGTTCGTCAAGTTGAGAATGCGATCGAGCAGGTAGAAAATACGATTCAACAGCCCCTCAACGGCATCAATAATGCTATCCAGTCGGTTCTCTCTCCTTTCGTTCAGCAGCTTCAACAGTATTTTCAAGTGTTTAATCACGTCTTTCAAGATCTGTTGGGCAGTGTTTTCGGTGGAGGTCGGTATCCTTGGGATGAGCAATGGGGCGGAGGTTTGCCTTCTGGCAGTCAAGGAAATAACGGAAATTCAGGAGATTGGTCGGAACTTCCGCCTGCCAGTAGTCCTGGGGCAATTTATGGTCCACTCCAAATTCCTGATTTTCTGAAAAGCCATAAAGCGATCGACCAGCAAGTGTTGAATGGTGCAACTGCTGGAACTCCATCGCAGACGACTCAAAAGAGCGATCGCTTTAACATCAACCCTGTGCCTTTAGCTCAGTCGCTCAAATTCCAGCAGGATCGGCTCCAAAGCTATGGCATGGCAGCGACAATTCTGAGTACCGAAGGACAGACGGCACTGAAGCAGGAAATGGAAGCGGCAACGGCAACGCTACAAACGATTCAGCAAAAATCTCAAGCGGCTCAGAGCATGGATGTAACTCAGGACGCAATCAAGAATTTGACTGCAATTCAGGCAAATCAATCCTTGCTAGTCGGTGGGAGCTACGCTCAACTCATGGCGCTTCGTGCCCAAGATGCCGCGAATGCAGTCGTTACCTCTAACATCTCTGAAACACTCGATGAAGAGAATCGTGCCCGTCATGCTGAGTCGATGGCTGCGGCTGACCACGTTCTACGAGCTTCTGCTGGAATCTATCTCCCTGGATTGGTCAAATAGCCATAAGTCATCTGCCCTACGCCATAAATCTGTCAGATGCAATCGATACGGTAGGCATAATCTCAATCGCGGCACACAGAATATGTTCAATACCTCCTCACTGGCAGTTGCAGGAGCCAGCCGAATCCTGCAAGAAGGACTGAATACGGGCACTGAAGTTGCTCAAGCCTGGAATAAGCATTGGTCAGATGTTTTTGATAGCCCGCTCTACCACACGATCGTTTACTTTTCCGGCATCTTTGCGGCTGGAGCGCTGGTCTTCTTCATGCTTCAACTGGTCAAGCGAATGTTGCATGAAGAAGAATATGGTGCTGCTCTACAAAGCGTTATTCTCGCACTCATTCTTTGTGGATTACTAGCCAGCAATGGTTTCTTTCTCTCGCGATGTGTTCTGACGCTGCGAGGTGTCGTTCATAATCTCTCGAACCAAGTTCTGGAAGTCTCGTTACTAGATACCAAAATCAAGGACGCGATCGCAGCTTCCTCTAATCAAGGTGCAATTGTTAGCGAGATCCGCGCTCAACTCAGTCAGTGTTATGGAATGGTTGGGCAAAAACAAATTACTTGCCTGGAACAAGCTAATAAGCAGGTTGAAGAAACGATCGGGGCTTATCAAAGTGAACTTCCAGTGATTGCTAATCTGCTGGGTCCGATTCGGGCAATTCAGCGCGGGATTCAGGGTGCGATCGAGTCTGGCAATTCTCAGCTACAAAATGGTGATTTAGGCAGCGTTGTAACTGCTCCTGGAGCGGCTGTTGCAGGCTTCCTCGGTGGATTTGTTGGCTCTGCCGCAGAAGAAACCGTTCGCCTGGTGCTGTGGGCATTTCAATGGGCATTTACTAACCTTCTGGAGATTGCCATGCTGCTGACCGCTCTGATTTCACCCTTTGCAGTTGCTGGAGCATTCATGCTGGATGGTAAGTCGCTGTGGGCTTGGCTCACTGGATTCTTTGCTTTAGGACTTGCCAAAGTTTCCTACAACATCATTGTGGGTCTGGCAGCAGTCGTGGTGGTCAATGCTGGAACAACGGACACAATGGGATTCTTAGTCATCATGGCAATTCTAGCTCCTGCTCTAGCTTTGGCATTAGCCGCAGGCGGTGGCATGGCAGTATTCCACACGATTAATAGCGGTGTTGCCTCAATGGGACTGATGGCAGCAGGGCACATACCCTTCGGTAATCAAATGCGCTACAGCAGATAGCTTTCTTCCAATTTCCTTTTTGTTGTTCTCAATCCAAATCTATGCAAATTCTCAAGCACAAACCACGATTTGATTCTTCTGATATTCTTCCGCTCTTTGCTCTTGGTACACTGGGTCTGCAAGTTTTGCTTCTCCTCATTAGTTTGGGCAGTGCGATTAGTTTGTGGTCGATCGCGCATAAGCCTGCTCCGGCAATGGTGCAAATGCTAGACGGTCACTCGATCGGAATGGAACCTGTAGACACAAATCAGCGCACTCCCTCCACTATCCGTCAGTTCACCAAAGACTCTCTAGGTTTAATGTTTACCTGGAACACAAAGATTCAGGCGAATAAGGATGATGCGAATTCAAGCGTAGCTGACGCAGTAAAAGATCCAGGAGTTTCAGTTGGAACTGGGCGGATTACAACTTCAAGCTGGCAGTCCTCGTTTGCACTACGAGAAGACTTCCGAAATTCCTTTCTAGAGCAGGTTTCCAAGCTGACTCCTCCAGATATTTTCAGCGGCAACGCGCAGAGCGTTTTGAGCTTTGAATCTATCTCGCAGCCCAAACTTGTCAAACCTGGAGAATGGCAGGTGGATTTGGTCGCCAATCTACTCATCTTTGATTCCGCTCATCCACAGGGCAACGCCATTCCTTTCAACAAAACAGTTTTTGTAACTGCCATTGAGCCAACGACCGATCCGCTTCCTGATCAGTCTTCTCCAATTCAGAAAGCCGTCTACCATGTTCAAGCGAATGGCTTACAGATTCGTGAAATTCGTGACTTGGACATTGAGCAACTAAATCACTAAAGCTATGCAGAATCAGTCTTCTAAACCTGAACTATCCGTACCTGAGCAATCAGTACAACCTGCCGATCCCTGGAATGAGTTAGCAGAACTCGCTGCCATGACGGGATATAAGGTTGAGCCACCCCCTGGCAAATCAAATAACACAAAAGCCGTCGAATCACTGCTGGATGATGAAGACCTTGAAGATTTTGAGGCAAATTCCAAGACAAAAATTCCATTGTGGAGTAATCCACTCGCCAAGACAGCCCTTGTATCTGCACTAATGGCAACTGGACTCGGCTCAGTTGGGCTATTCATCTGGAGCTTAAACGGCAACTGGAACAAAAATCTTGCAGACTCGAAACCTGAAGCTATCGATAGTGAAGCGACACCTAAACCGAACTCAGACCAAGCTGAAATCAGTCGCCTTAAAACAGTGACAGCCTTGGGCAGTCAGGCACAGATCATTAAGCAAGCCCCCAAGACACCTGCTCGTTTTCTACCTTCTCCAGACAAGTCCAAGCCAGCAAAACCACCTACACAAGTGGCAAGAACTCCATCCGTTAGTCCGGCTGTTGTGGAACGTAATCCAACTGTAGTCACTCCACCTGCACCGAGCTACACTCCAGTTAGACAAATGATTTCACCTGCTGAGAGACTGCCAGAGTTTGCTAGACCTGTTGCTTCTCCTGTTTCTCCCGCTCAACCCACTGATCCAGACGAAGCATGGCAAAAAGCACTTGCGGTCGGGAGTTATGGTCAAAGTAGCGATCGTACAATTGCCTCTGCTGCTCAACCAATGCCAACCCGTGACCAGTCAACGCAATTAGTTGACGATAACCCACGATCGCAAGAAGAAGCCATCCCTGTACCACAAGAACCAACAGTTGTCCGTACCGTTAGCGACAACCAGCAGTTGCGCTATGAAACTGATGAACAAGCACTTCTGTCTGGCATTCCTCGCCATACTGTTTCCATTACTCCAGGTGCGATCGCAACCGCGAGATTGATGACTCCGATAGTTTGGGCGCAGGACTTGAAAGCAGAGCAACAACCCCAACGATTTGTACTGCAATCCTCCCAACCAATTTACGGGACAGATGGTTCTGTAGCGTTGCCTGTCGGGTCGCAAATAGTCGCGAAAGTTGATGCTGTCTCTAATAGTGGCATGATGCAACTCTCAATCGTTCAGGCAGTTGTTCCAACCAGCAATGGCAATCAAGTGATCGAAATTCCTGCTGGAACGATGTTTATTGCTGGAGAAGGCGGTCAACCTCTAGTCGCGAAGAATCACAGTCCTCAAGGTGGTGAAGTTGCTAAAAGAGATATCGCGATCGCATTAATGGGTGCATTAGGGCAGGTCGGTAGCCTACTGAATCGCCCTTCTAACCAAACAACTACAACCAGCCCCTATCTCTCCACAACTTCAATTAGTAATGGGCAATCCAATCTTTTAGGTGGGATTTTGGAAGGTGGCTTTGGCAAGTTAGCAGACCGGATTTCTCAACGTCAACAACAACAAGTTGAAGAAATTCTTCAGCGCCCGAATTTTTGGTACGTTCCAGCAGGTCAATCGCTTCAAATATTTATAGCCGCGCCTGTGGAGGTGACTCGATGAAAACTCTACTTCGCTCTTTATTGTGTTTACCGTTTGCGATCGCGGTTTTTCACTCTAATCCAGTTTTAGCAATTCCGATTGTTCAGAAAGTTTCTCAGTCGCAAGCTCAGGGGCTGATTGGCAACGGCGCAACGGTCACAGTTTGGTTAGGTAATGGCACTAACATTGATTTCACTCGTACTGGAGAAACGATCCAACGTGCCTGGTTAGATGATGCCCATGCAGTCACAATTGATTTTGATGCAGCCCTGGATAAGGATGGAAGTGCCAGCATTGTTCACCTCAAACGAGTCACTGGAATTCACTTTCCCAACCTGCCCGAAACTCGTTCAACTTTGCTCACAGTCGTTACGCGATCGCCCTACGGCAAAAAGACCTATCTGTTTGATGTTCGTTACGGCTCTGGCACTCCAAAGTACGCAACGCTGGCGATTGTCCCTGATACACAACCAATTACAGGGGGTGTCGCTCTTGGTGACAAAACTGCAAATTGGAATGATGTTGAACGGGGCTTACAACGTGCGATCGCTCAACGGTTGATTTCAATTCAAAGCCCAGTTAATCAGCGAGTACAGGCTTTTCTAGCAAATGTGCGGAACGGAATGCCCATGCAGCAAGCCGCCGCACAAGCGAAAGTCTCCCTAGCAGTTGTTTCTAAACTCGCACAAATCGGAACTGCTTCTGTTTCACATCCTGCCTCAATCCTGCCCTTGAGATAGTTATGTTACCTTTCCTGTTGTCGGTAGTCCCAGAGATGAATTTATCGAGCAATATTCCTGATCAAAATTCGTCAATTCCAACTGTCGTAATTGAGCGTGATCAGGTTCGCACCCTTACTCCAGACTGGACACGCTTAACCTTTGCTAAATTGCCTACATTGGCGCAACCTGGTTCACTCTGGGGGCGAAATTGGTCAGTTGGGCAAAAACTAGAGGATGTTCTGACGTTAGGGGATTTTCAGAACAGTCTTAAGTTGCAGGATTTGAATCTGTACGCGATCTCGCTTGCTACGCAAACATCCCCGAAAGCGGTTCTGTTGAGTCACTTCCATCTGCTAGAACAACAAACGCTAACTTCCCTAGCAAATGCAATTCCCGCCCTGGATCAATATCCTATTAACGAGATCAAACCACTGGTAGCTCTATTGCACTCTGCGAAATCAGGATACCGATTGATGGAAGAAACACTCCCAGAATTGCTTCGACAAGATCCTTCACTGGGTGCATTGAATTTCCAGATCACTGATTCCAAATACACGCTAGAAGATATTCCTGGGCTACTTGAAGTTCCACTACAAGCCTTTGAGCATTGGCAGGAAGCAAAAATCTCGGATATTCCTGGGCTACCTCAAACGCCTTGGAAGTTCTTCCCTGACCCACCTAATGATGATGGTGTAAGCGGATTGGTACAGATTCCGAGTCAATCCGCGAAGTCAGCAAATATCAAGGCGGAGGCAATATCGGGCAGTGATGTTGTTGGCTATCAGATGGCTTGTCAAACCTGTGCTGGAATCAGTTTTTCTAGTCCACCTTTGCTCCAAGGTAAACGCTGGATTTCTGGTTCTACTCAATGGATACAGGGCGGAACAGGAGAATCTACTTCAACTGAGAACAGCTATGAGCCAACTGGACGAAATGTATTTGGAAAAGCATTTAAGGTTGTGATTACTGAATTCACACCAAAAGAGGTACAGACTGCGTTGTACTTCCGATTCTGTCAAGCTGAACCAAATCGTAATCAAGTGAATTGCTCTCCCTATGCAGTGGGTGCTGTGCCTTTCCTGCTTTATCACTCAGGAGATGCAATGTTAGTTGGAAACATGGATGTGAAAACGGCTGCAACTCCTCAAATTCTGCCTGTTCCTCAACCTATACAAGCAGAAGCGTCTAATCCGTCTAGCTCTTTTCAAACCTCAATGTTGAAATTTCTGACACAAGCGATCGACAAAATCAAAGCCATCCTCCGATTTTCACCTACTGTTTGATCATGACCAAAATCCATCAAACGATTTCAGTTGCCCCGTCAACGAATCCAGTTAGCAATCAGTTAAGCGACCTCTTAACCATTTTTAAGAGTGAGAACGGCTTGATTCTGCTGCTTGCGATCGCAGGATGCCTTGCGCTTGCCTGGTTTGGTGAGCGCGGAATCGGCAAAAAGAACCGTTTAGCAACTGCGCGATTTGCAAGCGGGAAAGAACGTGCAGTTGCCAAGCGAAAAGCAATTCGGCAGATGAAAGCAAGAAAGCATAATGTTGTGGCTTTCAAAATTTACAACTCGCTCTATCTGCCGGATGCTCAGCGTGGAATCGCAATTTCCGGTGGTGCAGGTTCGGGTAAGACTGCGAGTATGGTGTTACCGATTGCTCAGTCCGCGATCGCGCAAGAATTTCCAATGTACCTTTATGACTTCAAATACACTGAACCAAACGATAGCCTGGTTTCCGCCGTTTTACCAATGGCAGTCAAAGCAGGCTACAAGGTTCATATCTTTGCGCCCGGAATGAGCGAATCCGAGATTTGCAATCCGCTAGACTTTTTGCTGGATGATATGGACGGGATGGCAGCACGACAACTTGCTTCGGTTATGCACAAGTGTATGCGGTCTGAACATAAGGATGCTTCGGATGATCCGTTCTTCTCGATCGCAGGAGATTTGCTGATTCAAGCTGTGCTACTCCTCGCGAAGCAGACAAAGTTTCCTGACATGATGATGTGCCAGGTGATTTTGGCAATGACCGACTTACCGAAGCGGATTCAGAACTCCAAATTGAGTAAGTTGACCAAAAATACGTTCTCTCAATATCTCTCTGTGTCAGGCTCAGAGAAGACGGCAGACAGCATTCGAGGAACAGCACAGAACCTATTTGTTCCTTTCACTACACCAGGACTCGCAAATGCCTTTTGTGACAAAACAACAGTGCCGTTAACGATAACAGGCAAAACACTGGTCGTAGTTGGAATGGATAAATCGATCAAAACAGCGATCGCTCCGTTTCTGACAGGAATTATGCAGATGGTTTTGGATCGTAACGTTGCGATCGCTCGCAAAGACCCTTTCGTTTTCATCCTCGATGAAGCTCCAACCGTTGGAATCGATTTAGCAACTGCTTTCGCGACTCAACGTTCAGCCGGAGCCGTCACGATTATGGGCTATCAAGACTTTGGGCAATTGGAGCAACGGTATGGCGAGTCTCTCGCTCGTACTATTCTGTCCAACTGCGCCACGAAAGCTTGGTTCAACCCGCAGGAACTCAAAACGGCTCAATGGTGCAGTGATTACATTGGTGAAGAGCAATTAAATCTGAAGCAAAAATCAAGAGGGCATAGTGGCGGTAAAGCCAGCACAAATGTTTCTGACAATGAGCGAACTCGTAAACTTTATAGCCCTGATCAGTTTCTTCGATTGCCTTCCGGGAAATGTATCTTGATCAATCCAGCGATCGCGGGACAAGGCGAAGTCGGTATTCCCATGTCTCAGAAGATAAAAATTCCAGAGTCAGTCGAACAACAGCAAGATTGGTCAAAACGAATTTGGAACGCAAAAATCCGCGATCGTATGAGTCAGCATAGTCCACAACCCAAATTAACCCGCGATGAATTGCGAGTCTACACTGAGCGCATGATCGAAGAACGAGAGCAAGAAGCGGAACGCATTTTGCCTCTTGCCGAAGACCCTAAGAAAGTTGATAAATCGCAAATTAGCAAAATTCAAGCAGCGTTTTAATTATGGCTTTTCCTGTTCAACCTCATAGCGCAGAGAAGGTGCAACATGATATCAACACGATTCTTGAGGCAATTATTCGGTTCTTATCTAAAATTAGCTCCTCTGAACCTTCCAAAAAATTGCAAGAGCCGATTCAAATAACCGCTGAACTTGAACCAGAGGAGCAGCTTGTGATAGATGCAGAAATTATTCCAGAAGTCGAGGCGCTCCCGTATCGCAATCCAGAATTGCTGGAAGGTGGTAGAGCTTATCCTCAGTTAACACCAGAAGTACGACTGCAACTGAATAGTCTTTACATGGCAGTTCCGCTTCCTGAACTTCAACAAAGCTTGGAGCAATTGTCCCCGCAGCGACTCGCGACTTTGGCAGGAGCGATTTCGTCTCCAGCATTACCGCCAGCAACAGAAAATCAGGATGTGATTGACATTGAAGTAGACGGGGTGCAATGCTTTCGCCAAGAAAAAGGTCAGGTAATCGTCAATGATCTGCTACCTTCTAACTCTTTAGAAGCTGTTCAAAGTGCTAGTGAAATTCAGCAGAACCGCGATACTGAGATGACAACCGAGATTGGTGAATTAGAACCAAGCCAGCCGACGACGGAACTGCGTCCAGTTGGCGAAGCCGAATCATTGATCGGGCAACAATTAGGCGATCTCAGTACAGTTCATAACGAAGTGCTGCATCAAGCTCCGTCGATTCGAGTAGAGCGGGATCAGTATGGAGCGATTAAAGGAGGTGCAGCGATTCGAGCAGTTGTCGAGCCGACTGAAGTAGAAGCAGATGCAGAATATCGGTCAGAGCATCCACTTACGCCAGAAGCTAAGGCGATCGTAACTCAACTACACGATTACTTCGATCAGAGCGGGGAGCAGGAATTAACTGGCAAGCGAGATTACAACATTCAGGCAGACGGCGATCGCATTCTCTTTATCCCCAGAGACAATTCAGCAGAAGTCATAACAGTACAGGGTGATCAGGCAGTATCTATTTCTTCAGAGCGAATTGAACACCTAATGGTCAGATTTGCTGCTGCGTATGAGAGCATTCGCACAACTGAGCAGGTTAGCGATCGCAATACTGAACTAACTCGTTAGAGAGGCAAAGTGATGAATAAGAGCTTTCAAAACTGGCAGGAACTTCAAGCAGGCTATGACGCTGAAGACACTCCTTTAGTGACGCGCGAGAAAGATCCAGACCTTGAGGCAAACTTGGATCATATTTTTGGGAGCGATTTGAATCCAGTTCTTTTACTTTCACAGTGGGGATTGTCGTTTAATGCGATCGCAGTTCTATCACAACATTCAGAACTGCTAGATGAATTGGCAAGAGAGCGGAATAAATCCTGTTTTCCCCCAGGCTATACACCCTCGCTGATTGAGATTTTCTTTGATGACATTCTCTGTATGCGCTACCAGCAAGGTCAAATCTCTTATCCAAACCCATCTCCTGAACATCCACCATTTATGGAAGTTCGGTTTGATGATCAGATGGCGCTATTTGTAATCAACGATGAGGTCGTTGTTAATCGTGTAGTTGCGATCGCGCAATTGGATCAGGTACTTGGACGATTGAAGCAGGTGTGAAATGAACCAACATCAGACCTACTCCCAGCAAGTTCTAGATGCGATCGCGACTCGACAAGGCGTAGATATGCTTGACTTGGATGTCCGCATTCAATACGGCAAGAATGGTCGCATTATTTTAGGTGAACTAGCTTCGGGAGAGCAGCGCAACGAAATCAATCAGGATCGAGCAGAATTAATTTTATCTGCATTGGAAAAGCCTGCTGTAGGTGGAGTTGATTTGTCTCCCTACAGTGGGCGAAAGCCTATGCTGGAAATTACCAACAAAGGGGAAACGCTATTTCGGCAGGAGCGCGACGGAACTATTTCGATCAATACTTTATGCCATGCACTTTCTCAAAAGGTTGCCCCAGAATCTACTCTTCCCAACTCAGTGCCAGCCGAAATTTCTAACAGCGACATTGTAATGGCAGCGCGAAGAGTTGCTCAGGCAGCAGAAGGACTGATGAATCCAATATGGCAGGAAAAACCTGCTACAACTGTAGCCGAGATTGGCTCTTACAAACTGCATCTCGATCGCGATACGCTCACTGTTTCTAAAGATGAGAATGTTCTGGTTCAAATTGTGGATGGGCAAATCCAGCCGTCTCAAGAAGTGACATCAGAAGATGCTCAAGCTTTTGAAGGATGGGCGAGAAATGGCGAGGGTGTTTGGGAAGATCAGAAAGTTCTCTTGGAAGATATGCCTCGCTTTATGTGGCAAACTAACTCTCAGGTATCAGAAACCTCTGAGTCTCATCATACAAATGCTTTAGAGGTAGCAAGACAGCAAATTGCTCAGCTTCGGGAGTCAAACAGTAAAGCCTTCTTTCAGAACTTATTTGAGGATTTGAGCAAGCAGGCTACTCAAGCGGTTCAACAGAACTTGAGCAGCGATCAGTTCAAAACTGCTCAGAAAATGGTGGTAGAAGGAGCGAAGACTGCTTTCCAGACCGTCAAACAAGGCTTAGAAAGTGACCAATTCAAGGCTTTTCAGAAGCAAACTGCACAAGCAGTACAAGACAGAGCCGAAAAAGCGATCGAGACAGCCGGACACGGTGTAGAACGAGCAGGGCAGTGGTTAGCCTCACGTCCAGAAGCAATTCGCGAACATCGAGCCGCGAGAACTGCCTATGAATTCTTTGAGCAGGGTTTTGCTCGAACCCAAGAGCATCGCTACGAACTCAATGGCTTCAAAGTAGAGCTTCAGGGGCGAAATAATTTCATGCTGCGAGACGCAACGACGAATCAGGAATTATTGCGCTTCAAAGCAGAAAAATTGCTATTTGGGGAGCCAAGAATCACGGTTCTCTCAAAAGCTGAGACTGGGATTTCTCACGAGCAGTATCAAGCGATCGATCAAGCACGTCAAGGCATTGAGAGTGTACGAGGTAGTCAGATCGCTGAGACACGACACGCTGAAAAGAGTGCTGCTTTCGGGTCTGCTGCTCGGATGGTGGCGGAGTTTAATGAGACAAACGACTACAACGGCAAGCATTATCGAATTCAAATCAGTCAAGATTCACTTACTATCACAGCAAAAGATGGGCGCGGAACGATATATCAACAACAGGATGATCAGGTGCAATCCAGGTTAGAGCAACAGGATTTTGGGCGATTTGCTCAAGCAATCAAAACGATCGAGCAACAACAGCCCAATCTATCTGAACAACGTCAAGTAGAGATTGGTTAACTAAAACTAACTTATGTCCGCAGAACACAAGGAAGCTCTGATTAGAGCGTTCCACAGTTCCCTATTGGAAGGAGAAAACTATGACCGGATTAATCAGGCACGAAAGCAGGCTGAAGCAATTTTGGGGCAATCCATTTTTCCTGGTAGTCCCCTGACAAAAGTAGTAGATGAGGCAATGGAAGCAGCAGTTGTGCGAGTTGCACCATTGCTCATTCAGCAATGTACGACGACTCATCAAGCTTACGATCGCTTAGTTGAGCTACTGAATCGACAACCAACGTTAGGCGTTCGCTCTTCGACCTCAGTTCTTCAGCAAGCCTACAGTACACCTATCCCGATCGCTTATCTTGCTTCGACCCTAGCAGGCATTACTCCAGAAACCACTGTCTACGAACCTACGGCTGGGAATGGGGCACTGTTGATTGGGGTCAGTTCAGCTAGAGCGATCGCGAATGAATTGAACCCGGATCGTTTTACTGAATTGCAGCACCGAGGCTATGCCCAACTTACGCAACAGGATGCCACTAACTATCGCCCGAAAGAGCAAGTTGATGTCTTAATCTGTAATCCACCGTTTGGTCCCGTCCAGGATGGAAACGGTAAGATTCGACGATTTGAGCTTCCAGGCAATCGACGGGGAACGCGCCAGGTGGATCATGCGATCGCATTCAAAGCCTTGGAAGCGATCAAGGATCAGGGTCGAGCCGTTTTGATTCTAGGTGGAAAGCTGGGCGACGATGAAGATCTCCGATCAAATCGCTACAACAGCATTGAGAGCCGAGGCTTCTTTTTTGCTCTCTATCAGCACTACAACGTCACTCAGCATTTTTCAATCTGGGGCAATCTGTACCGCAAGCAGGGAGCAGGATTCCCGATCGATATCATTCTAATCGAGGGGCGAGGGCAATCCCAACGAGATTTACCTGCGGCAGATGTTCCGATCATCTACAAATCATTCGATGTACTCAAGGAGCGATTACCCGATGAACTCATTCAGCACCGAGGACTACAACCACTTTCCAGTGATTTGGAAGCCTCAAGAAACGGGAGATCAATCTTTGTTTCTGGTCAGGCTCCCGATCGCGATTCAGGAATTGACGTGGCGCGATTATCAGCGCTTGATGATGCTCAGAATTCAGTGGATGCTAGATCGCTGGTTGGAGGAGAGTGGCGAGAATCAGATCCAAACGCATCGACGACTCAGCCAAGCTCTCAAAGTGTTATCGATGCAAGAACCTCCGACGCTGTACGAAGACGTTCAGACGAAGGAACTAGAGCCGATTTGGTGGTGGACGCAGGAATGGGCAGAAACCTTCGTCGATCGCAACGACACCTTAGCAACCAAGTTTCAACTGATCAATGGACTGATGTTCCCCACATCGATCGCGATCGCTCCTCCAGAGACCCAAGAGGTGTGGATGCAGGAACACAACGAAATCACGCTGGAGAACTGGCTATCCCAGTTGACTTACGGAATGTCCGAGTAACCTCCCAACCAACGCAAGAGACTCAAATCATGGCGAATCCAGAAGTTGAGCATCCAGTGACACCAGATGCTCCGTTGAATGTTGCTTATTTGCCTCGCAGCCAAGGTAAATCACCTGGCACTCTCATTCCTTCCAACATGGCAACGGCGGCTCAAACTGCTCTTGATAAGTTAGAACGCGCAGTCGGTGATGTGGATGAATATGTTCGACAGCGTATGGGGTATGACTCCAAGGAGAAACTGTGGGAGTACCTTTATGCCGAGCAAATCGATGCAAATGCTTTGGCATTTTGGCAGCGCGATCGCGACAAAGTATTTCTCAATGGCGACCAAACCGGAAACGGCAAAGGGCGATTTTGTGCCAGTCAGATTGTTGATGCGATCAATCAAGGCTACATTCCCGTTTTCATCACTCAGAAATCAACGCTCTACGTTTCGATGCTGGCTGACCTGCAAGACATTGGCAAGTCTGGAGTCAACATCTTTGCAACCGATAACAATCTTCGACTTGCTTTGCCCAATGGCAGCCAACTGAGAACAAGTAACCCTGCTCAACAAGAAGCAGAGATGCAGCGTATCATGCGGCAAGGCATCGGCGTGTACAATGCGATCTTCACAACTTATAGCCAACTTCAAACGATCGACAGTGGTAAAGAACCTTTCCGACGAGACTTTCTCCGCCAGATTGCGCCGAATGCGATCTTTATCTTTGATGAGGCGCATGAAGCGGGTGGAAGCACTGGAGAGAAAGGTTGGACAAGCAACAGTGCCGCACCCAATCGAGCAGAATTTGCCAGAGAATTGATCGATTTGAGTGTTGGAGCCGTATTCGCAAGTGCAACAGCAATCAAAGATCCAGCCGTGATGGATTTGTATGCGCGTCGCTCGGATGCAGCAGAAGCAGTTGCTAGCATTGAATCGCTACAACGAACGCTGAAAGCTGGCGGTGTTCCACTTCAGCAGATGATGGCGACGAAATTTGTAGCATCGGGTCAAATGCTACGACGAGAGAGATCGTTTGAAAATGTCGCTTTTCAAGCAAAGGTCGTTCCAGTTGATCGGGATGTAGCCGATAACATTTCTGCGATCATGCGAGCAATCAGTCAGTTTGACCTTGTTAAAGAGAAAGCTGTCGCCAAACTGAGTAAAGAACTGAAGAAAGAAGCGAAAGCTGCTAGTGAGGATAGTTCGATTGGGCAGGCAGGGGCACGATCGACAAACTTCACTTCGCTGATGAATAATGCGATCGATCAAGGCTTACTTTGCCAAAAAGCAGAGGCAGCGGTTCAAGAGGCGATCGCTGCGATCGGATGTGGACAGAAGCCTGTGATTGCGGTTGCGAATACGATGGATGCTTTTATCGGGCAGTACGCCGAAGATAGCGGACTTGAGCCAGGGGATGCGATCAATATTTCGTTTGGTGATGTGTTAAGTCGGTATCTGGAGCGATCGCGCGATGTCACGATCAAAGACCACGAAGGCAACATGACTCGGCGACGCATGACCGATGAAGAGCTAACCGATGCAGCATTAGCAGCTTATGACACTGCAAGAGAAATTATTGATACGACTGACCTCTCGACGATTCCGCTCAGTTCGATCGACTATATCAAGTGGCGCTTAACTCAAGCAGGCTTTCGAGTCGATGAGATTACTGGACGGCACAACATCATCGACTATACCCCAACGGGAGAGCAAGGCTATGCTCATCGCTCTGCGAATGAAACGAAGCCTCAAGCGCGAGTTGAAATCGTTGATCAGTTCAATGCAGGTAGCATTGATGTTCTGATTCTCAATCGTGCCGGGGCAACCGGAATTAACCTTCACTCCTCCGAGAAGTTTGCGGATCAGCGGCAACGACATCTGATCATGGCGCAGGCAGAACGCGATATCAATCAAGTGATGCAGATGTTAGGTCGAGTGAATCGATTTGGGCAAGTGTCGGAGCCGGAAATTACTTTGCTCATGAGTGATATTCCAGCCGAGAAGCGCTTGGGAGCTTTGCTATCTCACAAGATGGCAACACTCAATGCAAATACAACCGCCGATCGTGATTCAGCTTTGTCAATCGCGAATGTCGTAGACTTTCTCACGCCCTATGGTGAAGAAGTGATTCACGAGATTCTCGACGACAATCCAGAACTAGAAGCAAAGTTGGCTTATCCCAGAAATAACCTGCAAGGCGATTCAGACATTGAGGCGATCAGCCGAATCACCGGACGCATTCCCCTACTATCGGTAAAAGAGCAAGAAGACCTCTATGCGTTGATTGAATCAGAAACCCTCGATCTTGTGGCTCAGAAGCAGGCAATGGGTGAGAGCGTGTTGGAGGCACAGCAGCTTGACCTCGATGCTCGAACAATTGGACGGATGGAAGTTATTCCGGATGAAGGTCAAGTACGGAATGAATTTACGGGTTCGGTTTATCTGGACGTAGTGGATGCCAAAATCCCGGTGAAGCCGTTCAATCAACTCGAAGTGATTAACTTGGTGCGGGAGCATTTGGGATTAGAAGCTGTCCAACGAGTTGCTGACCATAACTTTGACCAGGTAGAGCAATCGGCAAAGGATGACGTAAAACTGACGATCGCTAAACTGCGGCAAGCAACACGAGACTATCGAACTGAGCTTCTACCGAGCAAACTCGACAGCTACAGTAGAAATAAATTAACCGAACGGCTGAACACACAGTTCAATCATATTCGTGACGTTTTACGGCAGTTTCCATCCGGTCAAACCGTTCGAGTTGTTTCACCCGAAGGCAACGTAACGTATGGAGTCGTCGCACGAACCTGGCAGAAGGGGCACAACGGTAGCCCGACTGCGCCATCGAACTGGAAAGCGCAAATTCTGACCGACAATCAAGCTCGAATGCTTACGATTCCCCTGACCCGCTTCAACCGAGGAAAAACAGATTCGCTAATCACGATTTCTGCCCAAGATAAAAACTGGGATGGTCATGATATCTACGAAGCCTTCGATCTTAGACAAGCGGCAGACCGCACTGAGCGGCAAATTTTCCAAGGTAACTTGCTGAAAGCCTATGAGAAATATCCAACTGGAAAATTTCTGAACTACACCGATTATCAGGGCAATGTGCGGCAAGGGTTAGTCATGCCTGCCAGCTTTGATATTCAGGAATCACTTCGAGAGCAGCCCGTCTCTTTTTCCGAACCACACCAAGTCAAGGCGTTCATGACTGAATTGACTGCCTACCAAGGGTCAGTCAAAACGCTAGATGAGGTGCTGACCATCAAAAGTCAAGCATCTGCTCGATTCGGGAGTACTGCGGCAGGCTTTGTGCTGCAAACGCCTAAAAGTGCGATCGGCGATCGCTTCTCACTTGATCAATCGCTGATTGCGGCTGCGGGAAATGAGTTCTACTCGATTAGCGATCGCATGGAACTGATTGTTCCAGCAGAAAACATCGATCGTGTCCTGACCATTCTGATGAAAGAGCAGGAACAGACTCTAGCAGCATTTGATTTCAAGGATAAAGCGCGTGAGTTTTTGGGCGTAAGGCTACCAGAACTTGAAGTGGTCAGTGATCAATCTTTGGTAGAGAAATCAGTACCACAAGCACCGCTAATTGGGGCAGCTTCGGAAATATTTGAGCAGGTGGAAGTACCTCGGCAGCAGGCTATTAACAACACTACGAACCAGCCAACGGGCAGCGCAGAAAGGAATGTGACGACATTCCTACATGAAGCAGGTTTATGGACAGCCGTAGTAAATGCAGAAGACTATCACCTGAGAATTGAACACGCACCCTACATTCCGCTTGTGATTGAACGGCATGGCAATCAGCTTTACCTGACGCATTACTTAGAACAAAACGGAGACACCTTCATTAGACCTCCTGCACGAATCAAATTGGATGAGCAAGCTCATAGTTCAGCAAGCCTGCGATCAAGTTGAACCGTAGCCCAAATCGCCTGCGACGGTTACGGTAGCGCTCCGATAAGATGCGAAAAATCTTCAACTTGCGAAAGGTATGCTCCACCGTGATACGAACTTGCGCTAATTGTCGATTAAACTGACGTTCTTGCTTGGAGAGCGGACGCTTGCGCGATTTTTTGTAGGGCGTACAACTGTAAGCATGAAGTCTGGCGATGCCTTGATAGCCTCGGTCTGCCACCCAGAGTTGCTCAAGTTGGGTCGGCAACTGCGAGTCCTTGAACAAGCGGAAATCATGCTTGCGCCCTTTGCCAAATGCGGTGCAGACAATTTGACCGCTGAAATAGTCTACGACGACTTGCGCTTTTAGTGTGTGCCATTTTTGCTTACCACTGTAGTAAGGTCGCTGTTTTTTTTTGGACGTTCAATCGGACTTTCGCTGACATCAACTAACAGGAGGTTCCACCCTGCATCAGGCGAGTGCAGCGCCTTCTTGCCCGGAAGCCGAAATTCGCCCGACCGAATCAAACTGTTCTCAACTTTCCGCACAATGCGCCCCACGGTCGTTTCATGAATCCCCCAACTTTGTCCGATGTGGAACTGAGTCCGATACTCGCGCCAATATTCCATCGCAATCAAGAGTTGATCTTCGACTCCAAACTTGCCTTGTCCGCCTCGTTTGCCTTTTCGGATCAGCTTGGGTTTGAGAATTTCAACCATTTTCTCGAAGGTTTCACGCTTCACTCCGCACTTGCGTTTGAACGATTTTGGTGGCAGGTGTTGAATGCGATCGTACATTTGATCAGTCTCCTGAGTGGCATCTAGTCCTCTTTTCAGGAGTTCAAATCTGTGATCAGGATTCGTGCAGGAGGTCTATTGATACAGAGATGGTCTTTCGCATTCGCGAGAACCAAACGCTTCAGCTTGAAGAAACAGCCGTACAAGACCCATTACGTGGTGGAGAGCGTCGAGGGTGCGATCGCAGCTTTGCCAAACTATTCTCCCAAAACATTCTCGATCAAGGATTTGCTCAAGCAGTTAGAACCCTTCAGCCCAATATGACTTCACAGCTACCTGAAGAAGAATTGGAGCAATCAGAACTCTTTGCTCTCAATCAGTACGAATCTACGACTTCTAGAACTGACACCCTGCAATCCGACCCAACTTGGTCAACATGGGATCAATCGCGCCAACAGCAACAGCAATCTCACCAAGACCCCCAGCAAATTCAATCTATCGCTCTTCCTGTTGAAATGACAGTTAATTCATCCTGGAAAACCTTGGCTGATAGCGTTCGAGATCTTGCATTGCTCGATTTAGCCGTTCAGTTTGGACTCGAACAAGATCGCTCCGATAAAGCAAAATGGCGATCGCAAAGTTTCTGTATCAGCATCAATGACAATAAGTTCTTCGACCATTACGCAGGTAAAGGTGGCATTGGCGCGATCGACTTTACGATGCACATTCAGAACTGCTCATTCCAAGAAGCGGTCGAGAAGCTAGCAAATGAACGTCCTTCGACTAACGTTCAAACTCCCATTCAAGAGAAACGACCGAAGTGCAACATTCGAGATGAAACCAAGTGGGAGGCAGTCCGAAATTATCTAGTGAATGAGCGCAGGCTGCCTGCGGATCAAGTCGATAGACTACACAATGAAGGATTACTCGCGGCTGATTCTCGCCAAAATATAATGGTTTTTCGCCATCAACTGAATGAGAACTTTGAACGTGGTAAAGCGATCGGAGCCAACCTACGAGGAACGATTCCGAATGCTGCAACTGGAGAAATCTTCAAAGGTCTGACACCCGGAACAGCGCGTGAAGATGGCTATTTCTGGTTCCAGCAAGGCGAAGGGCAGATTGATCGAGTCGTGATCACAGAATCCGCGATCGATGCCATCTCCTACTCTGCTCTGAACGAATTTGCAACTGCTACCGTTTTTCTGTCAACCGATGGTCAGGGCGCGATTCCAGTTGAGGCACTTCGCCAAGTCTTCGATCGAGATGGGGAAATCGTTTTGGCTCACGATCGCGATCGTCAAGGTGAGCATCTCGCATGGCAGATTGCCCAGCAGTTTTCTGATGTAGTGCTAGAGCGAGAAACGCCAACAGTCGGAAAAGACTGGAATGATCAGCTTCTTGGTAAGGAGCAGGAAGATTCTCGATCGAAGATTTCAACAGGGCTTTGGGCGTGTTATCAATTAGCAACGATTGAGAAACGACAAGAAATTATCCAGCTTGGGCTTGAAGTCAATGCGGCGAACAGTCCTCGCACTCTAATGAGCGAAGAATTGCAGGAAATGCAGGATTCGATTACCTCAGAGTGGGGGCAGGAAATTGTCTTGATTGCCCAACGCGCCTATGCTTATGCGGAAACGATGGGCGTTGTGAAGCCTGATGAAAGTGGGGAATCTTGGACTGCGATCGGGAACGGCTATGATCTCAGCTATAGCCCAGCTAGCTGTCACTTTCTGGTCGTGAGCAAGGAAAGTGAGCCGATGGAGATCCTCAGTATCAACGGTGTTATTCAACCCGAAACTACACGAGGGATTCGAGAAACGAATCTGATCGATTTCCGCGAAACTAACAAATATCTGAATGAGGTGAAATTTCAGACCAATCCAACTCCGGCTCAAACACAAGAAATTGCTCAGAGCAAACGAGAGCAATCCCAAGAGCCTCAAACTTTGAGTCCGTCTCAGCAACAACCCCCTCTGAAAGACCTCCGCAATTGGTATCGCCGAGCGCGAGACATCGGGCGCTCCGATCAACACTTGAAGCAAATTGAGTTGGTGGGGAAAGCCTTCGTGGGAGGACAGTCACTTTCTGAGCGGGATTTGCAGATGATGGCAAAGGATATGGCGACTTGGGAGAAGCAAGCGCACTCGATCGCAGAACAAGCACGATTTATTCTGTCAGAGCTTGGGCAACCGCTAGCAGCAGGAACAGTATTTCCAGGCAAAACTTATTTGTTGTACGCGCAGGAATCATCGCTTTACGCTCTCGCTCCAGAACGCGGAAAGAAGCCTCAAGCAGCAGATCAACAAATCCTACCAGAATCGGTGTTGAGATCAGGGCATGGCATCATTCTCAAACTGGAACACGATGAAATTTCCTCAATAACGCAGCTAACTTCTGCGGATGCTCAACGGTTTGGGAAATTCGTCGAACAGATTCAGCAAAGGACAAACCAGACGGAAATGATTGGGCGCGATCGCTGAGGCAGATTGTCAGAATTTATCAATTGTCTGCCTTATTTGTGTCAGATCGAATCCCTAACCTTACAGCATTCAGCTTCTCAAACAAGCGATGCGTTGGTTTAGATTTCTCACACTAATCGTTCTGACTGTTGTTCTAGTCGTTGCTGGAGCCGTTATCTTTCCGCAGCGATCCGATGCGGCGGAGAGTTACTTTCCAACAACGCTCTACAACAGTGCGCCCGTGCCTGACTTGAGCCAAACTACTTTTTCTTCTTTGCCTGCAATTGAGCAGGCTGGAGCAGTTCAGGTTCCCAGTCAGACGATCGAGCAATTAGGTTACGACCCGTCTCGAAGTTGGCAATCAGGAACTTCGATTGGAGATGTCCTCATGTTAGGCGATACACAAGACACCTTTGGACTTCAAACATTCAGTCTAGATAATGTAGCTCAGTTGGGTCAGTTGAACCTGAGCGATCTCAGTCTCAGCAACTTTCCGCTGATTAGACGGCAGACGATCTCAACACTCATGGATGCCGTGCCAATGCTGGGAGATTTTCAGCTTGGGCAGGTCAAGCCTCTGTCAGATTTGGTCAATCAAAACCTTGCCCGTTTTGCACTCAAAGACCTGAATCTCAATGATTGGGGTTCTACTTCACTCTCTGCGATCGCATCTCATGAAGTACTTGGGCAACTGCCGCTGAGTGAACTATCGCTCGATCGCTATAGCTTCAGCCAAATTCCAGGATTGGATCAAGTACCGCTTTCTAACTTCAAAGCGTGGCAAACAGCATTGATCAATGGCATACCAGGCTTATCGCAAGTTGCCTTCTCCCAGTTTCCGATTAATCCTTTTCAGATGCTTGGAACTGTTGCAATTCATGACGTGACGTATGGTGGGGAGCGATCGCACAAGGAATCCACCCAAAATCCAACAAAGTTTTCAATCACTGGAAGCGACAAAGTTGGGTTTCACTACAACTGCGCTCAGGCAAAAGGCTGTGATTATATCGAACTTAATTCACCAGGCTATTCTGGCTCAGGAACATTGAGCGATCCGGGACAGCTTCATGGAGCGAGATGGATTCGAGGTGGAAAAGAAGCAGGTGAGCAAATGGTTCCTGGAGGTCGTGGCGTTTTAGGACGACTCAACGACGGTATGGAGCCAACGGGTAGACTCGCATTCGGCAAAGCGTTCAAAGTCGTTCTGACGGACACTGACGAAGCGACAGGAACAGGTAGATTTGGGCTATTTTTTCGTGTTTGCATCAAAAAGGCATTCGTCGATCTCGGCTGTACGCCCTATTTCATTGGTCCGGTTCCGTGGCTTTCGACCCAGGAAGAAGGCTTCGTGTTCGTGGGTCTAGCAGACGGCAACGGAGGTATGGATGAGCTACCGCCTGGAACTGAACTTCCCCCAGAGGTGCAGCAACAGATCGATCAAATCAAAGGGGAGAATTCACCCGAAGCAAATTTAGACGGGTCTGGGTTATGCGGTTCTGGTCCTGGCGGAGTCGATTTCAAAGCTTTGGCAGATGCAACGAGTGGCATTGAGGGAAATTACGAGAGTGTCGGACAGTGGGGCTGTGATGGCGACGGAAACTGTGGGCGCGGACTTGGACGCTATCAGTTCATGACTTACCGCGAGGATGTCAAACAGGCAATTTTGCGGCAACCTGGAGGTGGTGCTTTCTACGGGCGACTGGCGGCGGGACACGAACCTAGTTCGGCTGAATTGTTGCAATACTTTCCGACTTCGGTACAGGACTCGTTATTTGTCAATGCCGAGACTCAAAACATCAAGTACCTTCAGAGCCGAGGAAAATCTGGGAATGAACTCATCGCCTGCTTGGGAGAGATGTGGTATTCCGGTGAATGTAGTCATTCCGGTGGCAGGGATTACACCGGAGGACCAACGATCAGTGAGTACGGGCAAATTCTAGTTAGCAATTACCAGAAAGCTTTGAAGAGATCGGGAGCAAAATCCTGCTCCATCAACGCGAAAGGCAGCGGAAAATCTACCGGGAAGTTGAGCAGCCCGGTTTCTAATGCTCCTGTAACCAGCGAGTTTGGTGCGCGATCGCGACCTTGTTCAGGGTGCAGTGCCTATCACTTAGGACTCGATTTCGGCGTACCCGATGGAACGCCCGTAAAGGCGGCAGATGGCGGCAAGATTATTTACTCCGGTTGGATGCAAGGGTATGGCAATACGGTTGTCGTTGATCACGGCAATGGACTGATGACCCTGTACGCACACAATTCCCAACTGCGGGTCAAAGTCGGAGACACGGTATCTCAAGGACAAATCATTACAGAGAGCGGTCATTCGGGAGTGGGAACAGGAGCGCACCTTCATTTCACGGTGATTGAAGGCGCAACTCCCGGTGATGTTTACAGTGGTCATGAAGTAGACCCCAGAAGGTATCTCAGATTGTAAATGTAAGGAGAACATTATGCCTCAACGCATTCGTCCGATTCGCTTTGGAATCAGCAGCATCGTGTTACTAATGACGCTGTTGGGATCAGTTCAACTGGTTCAGGCTCAGACCCCTAAAATTCCTGATGTGATCAAAAGTTGTTTACCAACCCAAACTCGTCCCGTGATCGTGCGCTCAGAACTGATCGCCCAAACGCGATCGCAAAGCAAAATCTACTATTTACTGAGTGCATTCCCAGCTTCTGGCAATGGCATTGATTTGGTCATCTCGGTGAATGGAAATCGCTGTACCCAAGAGTTTTTTAATGCTCCTGGAGATACCGTATCGCTGACAAGTGTGATTGGTCAGGAGGCAGCAAGAAAACTAGCATTAGGACGCTACCGGCACGAAATTAAACGGTTTGGTAGACCAAAGTTACAGCAGCAAGTGAACCAAGCAGCAGCATCCAACGGTGTGTTTTATCCAGAGGATGTCTGGGCACTGAAACAGCTTGGATTTTCGATTCCGACAGCAGTTCACGTAACGGAGTAAAAGAATGTCGATCAAACGATTGGTTTATGGAGCGATCGTAGTAACACTATCAGGTGTTCTCATCTGGCAAATCGCTCCCAGTTTCTCCGGTGAGTCAAGTTGGCAACCTGTTTCTCAAATCGCGCCGCCAAGACTCTTACAACGGTTACGGCAAGACTATGCGCCTCATATTCCTTCCAATACGACTGTGGATATCGGGCAAATGCGGATGCTTAAGCTGCAACAATCAGGATCGCTACCGCTGTATTTAGTCAACACAAGAGTTCATACAAGTGGGAATCAGAAGAAGCCTCTAACTTGTGGCTTTGGTGGCTGTCTATTTCTTGGCTACATCCCGGATAACAGTGGTTTTAAGCAAGTGTTCAACGGATTAATTAATGATTTTCAGGTGCAAGGAAAACCACCTGTAATCAAGCCGATTTCACAAGTGGTGAACAGAGTTCCTTGCTTTCAATTAACCACGTATAGCCCAAGAACAGGAAAGATGAATCCAACTCAAACACTGTGCTTCAACGGTGGAGATTTTGCGCCAGTTGGAGAGAAGGCGAAGTAGCAGCTATCGCAAACTAACTGCAAAACTATACCATCTATCAATTTTTTAGTTTCTACCATGCGAGACTCTGAGAATGGTTCAATTTGTTGATAAACAGCAAGCTACCAAAACGCTCAGTTTGAGCGGCGAAACCTTGAAGAAATATCGACTTCAAGGAGAATGGATCGAAGGGATTCATTGGGTACGGATCAATAGCCGATGTGTTCGGTACAATTTGGAACTGATCCAAGACTGGTTCCATAATCGGCATGATCCTGCGGCTCATTGGCGAGCGATCGAGGTTTACCAATCCACTCTGTTGAGTAATCAGAAGAAATCGACGAAAAAAGCCAAGTAAAGCAGGCATCATTTCAATTCTCTAGAGCATTCGTTCTTTCACAAAATACGGAATATGCAACAAGAGCCTTTTGCTGAAATCTTCCCAGAATCCCCTGAATTGCCTCGTTTAGAACATGGACAATACACCATGCTGCTTCACAACGAATTGTCAGCAGCAACCGAGGCAAGCATTTACTTTAGCCTGCCGGATCAAGATAGCTATCTTTTCGAGTATGACGGTGATCTGGATGAGGCATTGGATAATCTGCCTGAGATTTATAGCGCGATTAGCGCAGAGCGCAACTCTGAAGGAACCGCTTCCAAAGATGAAGTACAGCGATCTCCAATCTTGACTCCTGAAGCTGCGGTCGTAATCGAGCGCCTCTGGAACCACTTCGAGCAAACTGGAACTCAAGAACTGGAAGGCAAACAGGATTACAACTTTCGGATTGAGGATGGCTGGCTTCTGGTTGTGCCAAAGGAGCCTTCTGAGGAAGTCGTGGCGATCAGCCGAGACGGGCAGGTGCAGTCAACTTTTGAGCCAGGGCGGTATGGGCATCTGATGGAGCGATGTGAGATCGCATATGACAATGGCATCGCTCCTGCTTCTGAGCAGATGAGGGTAGAAGAATTAAATCAACTCACAGATTCAGATCGAGAGCTAGGATGACAATGTTCGCAGTTGCAAGACCTACAAAATTACAATGTTGTTTTCAACTTCTGATCTGGATACAACATCAACTCGATGACAAATCTTTTGCCGGATCCTGCATAAATTTTTTCAACTGCCTGAGATATAGGGGAAGGCTCATTGAACTTACTCACTAACCTTCAAAACCTAATTATTCTCAAGTGAGTCAATATATATGAAACGTTCTTCTTCTGCTTTGGCTGCAATGGTCATGATCACCTTGGGTGGAATTGGCATGACCGCTGCTCAAATGCTCTCGCCGATCGTACCGCAAGCTCAAGCGGCTTACTGCCAGAATCGAAGCTTCACGGCTCAGATTAAGTTCTCTCCAACGCGAGTGAGATCGCAGCCCAACACACAGTCACCAGTGACGAAGCAGTTTCAGGCTGGAGCAGTGGTACAGTTTTCAACCTTTGTATATGGGGAAACGATCGCCGATGCGTGGACGGGGCAGCCTGACAATATGTGGTTCAAGCTAGCAGATGGGAGTGGCTATATTGCGAGTGCTGTCATTGCGGGTTATCCCCCAGATTGTGGCACTGTTGTTGAAGCTAGTAACTCTATCTTAGCCCATGCAAAAACTTGGGTGGATCGGAGAGTACCTTACAATCAAGGTGCTTATTACCAAGGATATCGCCAAGACTGTTCAGGTTTTGTCAGTATGGCTTGGCAGTTACCAGTGAGCGCCGTGACTAGCACCTTGCCTCAATTCTCAAGAACACTGAGTAGCCGAGATGAACTACAAGCTGGAGATGCTATTAATAATCGAAAGATTGGCAATGAGGGACATGTCGTTTTGTTCGTTCAATGGAAAGACAAGAATCAAGGGAAGTTCATCGCTTATGAAGAAAATGGTAGTCTTGGGACTGCTCAAACTGAACTGACCTTGGAATGGAAAAACAACGGCTGGAATATCAAGGAATATGGACGTGCGCCTTGGTATTTAGAGCGTAAGCGTTAAACCTAAGCGGTGGAAATATCATCGGTAGTGGAGCATTATTTCTGCTCCATTACCTGTAAAAAATTTTTGGTGGGTATTGTTGACCTGAGAAATATCGGGCGATCGTAGTTTCACTCTTGTGTCATTTCTAATTACACAGTGCGTGTTGAAATTGAAGTACGCAAGAACTATAAGCGATTTGGCTGAATTTCTTCGGAAAAAGCGAAAAATTATAGATTCTACTCCAGTTGCCCAGTATTTTCCCGGTACTCTGGAAATGGAATTGTTTTTCTCTTGATAAAAACTCCGTTTCTATATGATGAATATTTTGCGACGGTATCCCTGTAGTTGGGGAGCCTTTGGTCTATGTCAAGGGTTTGGAATCTTGCTGTTTAGCTTACCAGTTCAGGCGCAGATCGTACCTGATCAAACTCTAGGCAAAGATTCTTCGACTGTTGATACCAGCAACTTAATTCGAGGCGGTGCGGCAAGGGGAATTAATTTATTCCATAGTTTTTCAGAGTTTAATGTTAGAGAAAATCAGCGTGTAGATTTTGAGAACCTTGGGTTTGCAAACATCTTGGCTCGTGTTTCTGGGAAATCACCCTCCAATATTCTTGGAACGCTTGGTGTACAAGGAAAGGCAAATCTTTTTCTCATCAATCCCAACGGAATTTATTTTGGTTCTGGTGCTCGCTTGTCACTCGGTGGCTCATTTCTGGCAAGCACAGCATCTAGTATTCGTTTTCGCCAGAATGAATTATTTAGTTCTGTCAACACAGCTAACTCGTCCTTACCAACTGAATCAGCTCAAGCGCCTACCGCTTTGATATTTGCAAGTCAGTCTGCACCTATTAAGATCGAAGGATCTTCTCTTAATGTAGGTTCTGGTCAAACCTTAGCGATCGTGGGAGGAACGGTAGATCTCAACGGAGGAAGGTTGCAGTCAGAAGGGGCAAGGATCGACATCGCTGCAATTTCTAGTAATGGGCAAGCTGAGATTGATTCTCAGTCTAACACTAACTTCAAACTAAGAATTTCACGAGATACGAGTCGTTCTGATATCGCTCTTAATAACACGATAATAGATGTTACGCAGCGAGGCAGTGGAGCTATTCAGATTACTGGTAGGAACATTGACTTGAGCGGTGAAAGTAGAATTAGTTCAGGAATAAAAGATTCCCTATCTCTTGAAAATGTTCCAGGAAACGTCTCATTCAATGCTTCTGGTAAGGTTACGCTTCGAGGAAGTACCTATATTACTAATGATGTAGGATATCAAGCTACTGGTAATGGTGGAGATATAACAATTCAAGCAGATAGTTTCTTCCTGACTGAAGACTCCCGAATCACTGCAACAATGTCTGGTAAGGGCAATGCAGGCAATATTTCAATTCAGACTATTGGTGTGACTACTCTCAAAACTGGGGCACTTTTTGGAAATGTTGAATCTGGTGGTGAAGGTCAAGGGGGAGATATCACTATTCAAGCAGGTTCACTTTCGCTTTCTGATGGAGGAGCGTTTCAAACTGTTCTAAGAGAAGCAGCTAATGGTCGTCCTGCTGCTATTGGCAAGGCTGGAAACGTTGTTATCGAAGTTAAAGAAGACGCAAGTGTGTCTGGCGTGAATGTTCGAGGGTTTCTTAGTGCAATCTTTAGCGAAGCTAATCCAGGAACAACGGGCAATGCTGGTGATATTCACATTACTGCTCAGTCTTTCTCTCTCACAGACGGTGGCAGACTAACTTCCCAGACAAGAGGAAATGGAGATGCAGGCAGTATTACGATTCGAGCTACAGACCAAGTAAAAATTACTAGCGAGACTGGGCAAACTAGCCAAATTCTGACTGACACAAGTACAGGAGGTAGAGGTGGTGATATCACAATTTTCACAAGAGCCTTGCAAGTTTCTGATCAGTCGATTCTGAGTACTAGTACAGGGAAGAATGGAGATGGAGGTAATATTATTGTAAATGCGTCAAATTTTGAGGTTGCTAAAGGCGGACAGCTTCTTACAACGACATCTGGTACAAAGAGAGCTGGAAATATCCGAATCGATGCAACAGAAGCAGTATTGAAAGATCGAAGAAGTGGCTTGTTTGCTAATACGGCGGAAACTGCCTCTGGTGATGGAGGTAATATCACAGTTAACGCTCGGAATTTTATGATAAGCAACAATGCCGAAATGAATGTTGATAGCAAGGGTAGTGGGCAAGGTGGAGATATTCAGTCTACTGTTAGAAGACTTACGCTTGATAATGGTTCAATTACATCAGGAACTCAAGCAAGTGATGGAGGAAATATTCAACTCACAATACAAGAACTCTTACTGATGCGAAATGGTAGTAGAGTCTCTGCAACTGCTGGAATTGCTCAAGCGAAAGGAAATGGCGGAAATGTAGAAATACATGCTGAAGAAGGCTTAATCGTTGCCGTTCCCCAAGAAAATAATGATATTACTGCCAATGCTTTCAAAGGGAACGGAGGAACAGTCCGGATTGATGCTCAAGGAGTCTTCGGATTAGCGGCAAGACCCCGCCTCTCTCCCCTAACAAGTGATATCACTGCTAGTTCAGAACAAGGGGTAGCGGGACGTACTGACATCGTTACTCTGGGAGTTGATCCCAATCAAGGTCTACAGCCCGAATCTATTCCTCCAGGCTCACCGAATCTGTCACAAGCTTGTCAATCTGAAGGGGCACAGCAAGCAGGTCGATTTGTAAACAGCGGACGTGGTGGGCTGACCTCAAATCCAGGTGAAGCCTTGCGTAGTAGTGAAATCTGGGAAGACATGCGAAGTTCTACATCTGCGATCATTCTTCCTCAAAACAATTCAAGGCTGAACGAAGATGCACAAGGCTGGATTGATGGTGCGAATGGCACTGTGATTTTAACAACGCAGCCAAAACAATCACAACCACTTCAAGCACAAGTTTCTAATCATCCCTGTCATGTCAGATAAATCTCTAATCATTCCGATACTCATTGTTACTTGCACTTCGATGCCATCAGTGGTAGCGCAATCACAACCTGTTCCACCACTCAAACCGATCGAGCAGTTACCAAAAAGTAATCCAACACCTCTACCGACGCAATCTCCACCTACTATCTCACCTCCCTCTCGAATAGAACCAGAGGTACTTCCTGAAATACCAAAAAAGATTCGAGTCTTACGCTACGAAGTGCAGGGAAGTACAGTTTTTGCCGCTAAAGAGTTAGAGGCTGTCACTGAGAAGTTTAAGGGGCTAGTAACATTTGAACAAATTCGCGATGCAAAAGCTGCTATTGAAGCTTTATATCGCAATCGCAAATTTCTCACGACTACAGTAATCATTCCAACTAATCAGCCTCCTCTATCTGTGAATGGCGCAGTCGTCAGAGTTCAAGTCAAAGAGGGCGTATTAGAAGACATTAAAGTAATTGGTACAAGGCGGCTAAATCCAAGCTATGTCAGAAGTCGTCTAGCGATCGCCGCCCAAAAACCATTGAATAACGATCGCTTGATTGAAGCTCTCCGATTGTTGCAGCAAGATCCGTTAATTGAGACTGTCTCAGCTGAGCTATCAAACGGAATTCAACCTAACACTAGCTTATTGGAAGTCACTATTCGAGAGCGTCAATCTTTTAATGCTCAACTCGCTCTCGATAACAATAGATCTCCAAGTATTGGCAGCAATCAGCGCCGAGTTCAATTGACAGAAGGAAATCTACTGGGATTGGGGGATAACATCACACTGGCATACACAAACACACAAGGGAGCAATACGATCGATGCAAGTTACTCAATTCCGCTTAGCCCTCGCAATACTTCATTAAGCTTTAATTTTGGGAGTACTTCCAGCCGTGTTGTCGAAGAGCCATTCAACATCCTAGACATCAACTCCAAATCGCGCTATTACGAAGTTAGTTTGAGACACCCATTAATCCTGCGAGCAAGAGAAGATTCGACCCAGGAATTAGCAATTGGTCTGACTGGATCGCAACTAAACAGTGAGACAACTCTCCTCGGAATCCCTTATCAACTTTCAACGGGATCTGACGAAATGGGGCGAACCCGAATCTCAGCCCTACGCTTTTTTCAAGAGTACATTCAACGCAGCAATCGCTCTGTATTGGTTGCCCGATCGCAATTTAATCTTGGATTGAGTATTCTGAATTCGACCATCAATACTAATGCCCCAGATAGCAGATTTTTTTATTGGCAAGGTCAAGCTCGATGGTTTCAGCAACTTGCGCCTGAAACAAATCTAATCCTTCAAACCAAGGCTCAACTCAGCACTCGGAGCCTAGTTCCGCTAGAACAACTGGCAATTGGAGGACAGGCAACGGTTCGTGGATATCGGCAAGATCTATTGCTTACAGACAATGGTGTGCTGGCATCCGTCGAACTTCAACTTCCCCTATTGAAGTCGCCGACAAACGTAGTTCATATTGCGCCTTTTTTTGATTTTGGTAGCGTATGGAACTACGACGCGGAGACAACCCCAAATCCAAGCGTTCTTTTCTCAACTGGATTGGGGGTGCAGTGGCGATCCCGAAACCTTATTGCTCGATTAGATTGGGGAATTCCGCTCGTTAATGTTTCAAATCGGAGGAACACATGGCAAGAGAAGGGTATTTACTTTTCCGTTCGATATTTTCCGTTCTAAAGAAGCGCTGGGTCAGTTTTAGCTTAATCATCTGCTTTACTGCTACAGTCTGCATTGTTGCTCCACTAAAGGCAATGATTCCTTCTGAAATAGTTCAGCAAGGAAAGCAACTTTATCAAAATGGACAATTTGAAACTGCTTTTCAAACCTGGCAACAAGCTGAAATAGCTTACTCGCGTTCTGGAGATCGGATTGGGATTCTGGGAAGCCGGATTAACCAAGCTGAAGCCCTTGTCGCAATGGGATTGTATCGAAGAAGCTGTAAAACATTAGTAGAAACTCTACATTTTAAGGATTCGATCTGTGAATCTGAAGTTCCTAAAGTAGCAGAGCTAAGAGCTTTTCTGAAAGCAGAATTTGCCCCTAAACCCCTTCAAGCAACAGGACTTAAAATACTCGGTGAAACATTGAGGCTTGTTGGCAACTTAGAGGGATCTCAGGCTGTCTTGCAATTTAGCTTAGAGAAAGCTGAGGATCAAGCATTAGAAACCAAAGCACAAATAAAACTGAGTTTGGGAAATACGTCACGAGATTTAGGCAATCGCGATCGCGATCGAACTGGGTGCATCACAACTCAGACCTCTGATACTCCTAACATCTGCTCTGAGGACACCAAAGCAGGAAAATACTATCGTCAAGCTTTTCTTCAATATGACGAAGCTTTTGTAGGATTATCAAGTACTTTCTTTACGGTGCAAGCGCAGATCAATCAGTTAAATTTGTATGCAGACATTCTAAATTGGTCAATCCAGAATGAACAAGAATCTGGATTAGATGCTATTAAGTTCAACACCACTCAGGTCGTTTCTAATATTCAAAAAAAGTTAGCTCACTTAGACCCAAATTTTGACAATATCTCCGCACGGATCAACTTCGCACGTAGCCTAATCCTTCTCTCAAACCAATCCAGCATTGCACAACAGCAGCTAGAGATTGCACTCTCTCATGCTAGACAAATCCGCTCTCGTAAAGCAGAAGCGTATGCCCTTGGAACATTAGGTTTTCTACATGAGCAATCTCAAACCTATCAACAAGCGATCTCCTACACGCAGGAAGCTTCAAACATTGCTGGTTCACTCCGAGCATATGATATTTACTATCAATGGCAATGGCAATTAGGGCGTATTTTGAAAAAGAAACAAAACCCTGATGTCAAAGGAGCGATCGTAGCTTATCAAAATGCGATAACTGCATTGCAATCGATTCGAGAAAACCTTGCCGCAATCAATCCTGATGCTCAATTTTCGCTAAGAGATAATGTGGAACCAGTCTACCGTGAATTAGTTGATTTGGTTTTGGACAACAACCCGACTCAAGCAGACCTCGAACGCTCATTGTCATACATAGATGCACTTCAACTGACTGAACTTGAGAATTTTGTTCGATGCAGCTTGCTGCTCCCTAAAGCTAAGTCGGTAAAGCAGGTTGATCCATCGGCTGCCATTTTTTACCCAATTATTCTAAAAGATCGATTAGAAGTTCTTCTACAACTTCCAAATCAACCCGAAATCGTCCGCCGCACCTCAGAAATAAAACGTTCCGAGCTAGAGCAAACTCTCGCGCTGTTGAGAAATCAGCTTGAGTCTGCGGATTCGGGAGCAGACATGAAGAGAACGTCCAAGAAAATTTACGACCTTCTGTTAGGTAAATTTGAATCTGTGCTAAAAGCACATCACGTTAAAACATTAGTCATGATTGCAGACGGGAATCTCAGAAATATTCCGATCGCGGCTTTATACGATGGTAAGAAGTATGTTGTTCAAAATTATGCTGTTGCTTCCACACCTGGGCTAAACATATTAGGATTGAACCGCTCCAGCCAGAAAAGGCAACAGAGTTTAGTCGTAGCTCTGTCAATGGAACGCATTATCGATCGAGCAGGAGAGAAGCTATCCTATCCAAAACTTCTCACCGTTGGGGAAGAAGCTCTAAATATCCAGCGGTTTCTCCCAAATTCGGAATCGCTTATCGATCAACAATTCACAACTGAAGCCTTCCGCAAGAAAATTAACTCATCAGTTTATTCCACTGTTCATGTTGCAACTCATGGGCAATTTAGCTCGAATCCTAGCGACACATTCATTGTGACAGCAGATGGAACATTTGATATCAATCAACTACAATCTTGGCTACAGCAACGTAGCCGCACTGAACAAATTGAGCTTCTAGTATTCAGTGCCTGTGACACAGCTAAAGGCGATCGACGAGCAGCACTAGGACTAGCAGGAGTCACATTACGCGCTGGAGCATCTAGCACACTAGCATCGCTATGGTCAGCAAACGATAAGGCAACCACAAAATTGATGACACGATTTTATGAGATTCTTCATAATCAGCCAGTGACGAAAGCAGAAGCTCTCAGGCAAGCACAACTCGAAGTCCTTAACGACCCTTTATCTGACCATCCTCGTTACTGGTCTCCATTCGTACTTGTTGGAGATTGGCTGTAGGTTCTCAATCAGAACTAGACCATCTGGTAAGTACCTTCACTCAGGTAGAGCAATCATTGCTGCGCTTGAACGAAGGTACACAACATCCTATCTAACAGGGGCAATTGGTTTATTAGCCAATCCTTCGAGTTGCTCGGAACGCAAAAGTTCAGTCCAAACCTTCATCGTGTTACCTTGTATTTTTCCTGATGATGCAAGGACCGTAATCGCATCATTCCATAACCCAGATTTGGCATAGATCATCGCGATTTGTTCTGACGGCAATCCAGGTTTAATCTGAGTTAATGATGAAGACCTTGCATCAACCCGACGAATCGGACCACTTACCATCGGATTTTTCGATGGTTGAGTCCGTGAGCAGATAATTGAGAAATACCACTGGTAGGATTGCTGTTTCCCAAGAGTTGGCAATTTGACTCCAGCAATACCAGGCGTTGTAGGTAATGTGACTTCTATAGGCTTACCCACGATTTCTGCTTTTTCGTCTCGCAATGTCAACTTAGCCTTGAGGGGTTGATCTGAGGTGTAGGGATTATAAACCCATAGCATACCAGGCTCTTTATAAATAATCGCTTCTTTTTGTGCAGGAACCAGAGCAAACAATTGCTCAGAAGCATTTCTTCTCAAAATGTTGCATCCACGATCTCCTCCATCAGCACGATTAATGGGTCGCCCTCCACCTGCTGGAGATTTGCTTTGTGCAGATACGCTACCAGGCAATCCCGAACTTAATACAACCCACAGACTAGTTTGTAGTAGTATAAGCCAACGCATTAATTCAACTCCTTATTTTTTCTATGTCCTAAAGCAAAATATAGCACTACGACGCAAGCCACACTGTACCCAAGAAAAGCTGGCAAAAAGGGAAACCAGGCTCCCTGAGTCAAGCCAAACCAATGAATACATATCATAAGCAGCACACCCAGAACTATCACATAACTGAGTGATCGAAGTCGCCAGCGCTGATTTGCCAACACTCCACCTAAAACTGTCCACATCCCAACCCAAAGCGCAAGATTCGGATTGAATTGCCCTAAGACTGATCCTCGCCCTTCAACAGCATCTAGTAATTGACTGAGTGCTTGTGCATGGATTCTGACACCATACTGCTTGCCAACTGGGGTTGGATGAACGTCTTTTGTATTGACCGTCGCGTATCCGATTAGGACAATGCGATCGCGAATTTGCTGCCTCATATACCAGTCCGATCGACTTAGCAGAGCGTTTAGAGAAATTTCTTCAAAACGACCACTGGGTTGATACCGTAGTAGGATTTGTGATCCTCTCAAATCTTCAGTTGCATATACACCAGTGCTACTGTTAACCATCGGAATCTTACTGCCTCCTATCTGCACGAACTTTCCGAAAGCATAATTAAGCTTTTTAGCTGGATCAATCGATCTCAATAGAAGCTGAAATGCAAACGAATACTGAGTTCTACACTTAATATTTTCCCTCTGCTCCATTGCAAGAATATAACGACGAATAACTTCGTCAGAATCTATTAGCAAAGCATCAGCAAATCCTTGTTGATTTTGTGGGACTCCCGGAGGTGGCTTAATCTCTGCTAGTCCAGTTTCTTCTCCGACTCGACATAAAGCGACAATGCCTGAATTAGTCTTCAAGACTTCTACCAGTTCCTTTTGACCTTCGCCTGATGGTGGATCGCGATATACATCTAATCCAATCGCACGAGGTTGCAACGCTGTTAGCTTTGAAAGCGCTTGAGCGATTATGAGATCGCTGATTGGTTTCCCAAACTTTTGCACATCTTCATCATTGATCGTTACTAGTAGCATCCTTGAATCTAATGCTGCACCAGGTTGCGGAATTTGCATTAATCGATCGTACAACCACAGTTCTGCACTTCCAAGTATGCCAATCGATCGAATTCCAACGACACAAACCATAATCAGCATTGAAAGCGCAGCTACTTTCCGCAGTTTCAAGGGTTTTCTACGAGTTGGAATCGGATGAGCATCTTCGCCTCGTAACGTCTGCCAAGTCGGGATTGTCTCAGCAGGATTGCGAAAAATTGTAGGTAGCCAAGTTGCACATGGGAAGTCCTGTTCAATGCCTTGAAGTTGTTCCCGCGCCTTTCTTACAGATAAGTGCAGCGATTGCCCAGATACAAAATTCTCTAAAAAGTACTTCAGAAAATCTTGAGCAACTCGATTTGGAACCGCTTCACGCATGACAATTGCGATCGACAGATTCAAATCTGCGAGATCTTGTGCTAAACCCAATCCATCGCAAGAGTTAAAAATCGCTAGTTTTAATCCCTGCTCGATCGCCTTTCTCAGCCCATACTTTAGCTCTGAGACAGCTACAGATTGCGTCATACTTAATTCTATTTGTCCACCTTGACGCGATGAGCTATGCCCTGCAAAAAACAAGATATCCCAACCCTTTGTATCGTGCAGCGCATCTGTTAATTCAGGAACAGAAGGTTCAACCAAGAATGTCGGTTCAATGTTTAACTTCTTCAATAATTCAATATCTTCATTCAGATTCAGATCATGAGAATTGCCGAAGATTGCTAAAATCCGAAGTTGACTATGATGCCGATGGAGAATAACCTGCGTGAACTGAGGGCGACTGAAGGCAATTTCAGCATTTGGGTAGTCTTCGACAAATCTCCAGAAATGCCAGGGTAAGCGAGGTAAACGATCATTTTGGGTTTCGAGAATAATCTCAATCGTATCTGATCGGTTCAACATTGTCCGAAGTTGCCGTTCAATGTTCATAAACGGCTCAGAGCTTAGCCAGCGCTGCATCACTGTTCGTACCTGTTCGCTAACTTGACGAAAATTTGCCTCTGAAAATCCAGTGATTCCAGTTGCTTCTATTTCAATTGCCGATCTCCCACGTACATGACGCTGCTCGTAAAAAGCTTCATGCAGGAATCGCCAGTTTTCATAGAGTTGGTGAAGTTCAGGCTGGGGAGGCAAGCTACCAGACTCTTGCGCTACAAGCATTTTGTTAACTTCTAGACGCATCCAAACTTCTGCAAAGCCCTGAGTAAAGTCCCCTTGCCCAATCCGAAGATAAACAATGTTGCTCATAGCTAGACCACAAAGGTTTCCCGAACTCGTGCATCTGAGAGTGCTACTTCTACATCGAAGCGACTGTCACGCGGCAGCCTGAATGTTGGAAGTTGAATAAATTCCATTGGATTCGGGTATTGCACTTGATGCAGTACTGCTCCTTGATCATCAATAAGCAGTAACTGAAGATATGCTGGTAATAAAGCTTCGCCTTGAGTTGGGCAAACTCGGATTCGAGTCCGAATTCGCTCGTCTGATTCGATCGCTACGCCAACCAGCAACAACACTACCAACTCACGCAATTGCACATTGAGGTTGATTATTTTTCCTGCATTAAAGTCGCTAACGCCCGATGAAGTTGTTGTTCTCAGAGCGTAAGCCAAATTCTCCTCAGTGCTGAAAAGACTCTGAATCGTCTGCCAACCCGATTCAAGCCTGCCTTGCAAAATCTGTGCTAGATCAGTAATGGGATTTGGAGCAGCGATCGCAATATCGACTAGAGCCTCGATCGGACGTAGCGTACTTAGTTCAATCACTTCACCCACATCACCTGATGCAAATCCTAGTAAGTCAACTTGATCTAGGCGATCGTGAAATTGAACTGCAACATATCCAATTCGATCGTCAACGACTTCTGGGGGTAGAACAATCCGAGTCTCTCCTGGCAGCACCGCACGGCATTCTAAGCGTCCGACAGCAGGAATCACAAGGTCTGCCACATCCAGGATCGTCGTTAGTCCGGAATCGCAGCACTCACTCTGAGTTAGGTCAATATCCAGTCTGCCAATATAGTGCAAATAAGCCTGCACTGCACACACTGCTAGAGTATTTAGATAAACTCGCTTCCCTCTTGTGATCGAGGATTGCTCAGATGAAAATCTTTGAGCTAAGCGATGAGCCTCATCAGTTAGAGGAACCGTAAATGTTAGGGGTTCAATGTTGTTCATAGTTCTCCTTGGTCATTATTTTGCTTTTCAGCAAAATCGCGAAGTAGAACTAGGCATTTGCGTTTCCAATGGCTAATTAGCGACTGATAAGGAATGCCTAGCTCCTTTGATAAAACAGTAAAAGAGTCTGGTGGATCATTAACTAACACTCGCAAACTCAAGATGTGACAATTACAGTCTGAGTTAGACTTTGGAAAGCAAGAGCGTAAGACTTGCTCAGGGTCAGCTTTGATGTAATCTTCAACCTTCAATCCAAGACTTTGACGCTTCTGCTTCTGAAGATCTTCAATGAGCTTATCTAGTCCGGATAGACTGGGCATCATCGATCCAGTTTCGTCCAAACGATCTAGCAAGGTTTGCCCATCTCCACGAACAACTTGATCTAAACTTTTGACATCATCAGAACGTGCAGAATACAGATCTCGAACCCGCCAGTTCAGATATCCATTAATCCATCGGGTAAAATCCGCTTCAAGAGAGTCTGAGCTAGGCTGAAATTGCTCGATGTTCTCACTCACCCATTCCCAAGTGCGGCTCAATGCAGAGGAATAATCTAGATGAGAAGCCTTTCTTAGATTAGGAAGCCGTTGTAATCGAGACAGAAGCCGACTCATCGATCGCGCTCGATCTCGACTTTTTTGTGGTGCTTTTAACGTCTCTTGCCAAAGGAATCGAAGCTGTTCGTCCATACCTATTATTTGAGGGCTACTCAGGGGAGAAGCATGATCTGTAATTTTTTACAACACAAACTCTATGCTCTCATATTTTTCGACTCATCAGGAAAAACTTTAGAAAGCATTTAGAAGCGTTTTGTTCTAATTTGCTCCATCAATTTCTGATAATCGGTGTACCCCAATCGCTGCGACAAAATCATCGCAAAAATATTTGCCCGCTCCATCTTGCCAGATTCTAAAGCTTCTGCTAACTTCTCTGCTAATGTTGCTGTTGTTTCCTGCTGCAAGTGATCGGCTTGTGCCTGTGCTGTCAGTTTAAATGCATCAGCCTGAGTGTTTTCTGGTGAACGGAACTGAAAAACAACGCCTGCGACTGCTTCCATTCCGCTTGTTCCATTGCTATTGGAGATGACACGCCCAATTGCAAAAGCACATGAGCCTCCACAGTTCGGATATGTCAAATTGCTAAGTCCAGAATTTGTGACCTGAATAACACCATTCTGCTGATTAATCGGTTGATTGATCGATTGGCTATTCGTAGAAGCATTTACAGTACTAGAGGTTGGGGCTGAGGTCGTTGAGCTTGTAGTTGCACCAGTTGCAGCTTCGGAACTTTCTACTGTTGGAACACCGCTCTCACTTCCAGCCAGAGCTAGTCTACTTTCGCTCATGAAGATAGAAAGTGTTGCTACGATCGTCAAAGGAAGATAAAAGATACGCATTGCCAATTCTCCAAAGATTTGGGCGACCTAATTTAGTCGCCCATAGATTGTGCTAAGAAACTTCTAGAATTTTGGGTTTGTCCATCCTACAGTTCCACCTGCATAGCTATCGAGATTCACCCATCGCGCTTGAACTTTAGTGTTCGGGGCATTGCCATCTGCGTTAGATTCAAGGATTAATGCTTGGCGACCTGCGTTGTTGTTGGCATCAAGGACGATCGCAACGTGTCCCCACTGAGCATAATAAGGTGTTGCACCTCGGAAGGACACGATCGCACCCCGTTTTGGTAAGCCATTGAGAGTAACGGGTTCAAAGTAGTTGCCAACTTTGTTCGCAACGCCATTTGCCACATCTTTTCCATGACCGTAAGCTACAGATGCAGAGCTTTGATTGAAAAAGACATCTTGCAAGTAGCGAACGACTAGAGAAACACATTGACCATTTAAGCCACTGGTATTGGGATCGCGTCGTGAAATTGACCATTGACCATTCGCCCAGTTGAAGAATTGATCAGCTTTAGTTCTGACTTCTCCACCGCCACCACCGTCAGTGCATGTATTGGGCGGATAACCCGCGACGACCGCACTCGCCACATACCCACTCCCATCTGCTAGCTTGAACCACTTGTTGTCAGGCTGCCCCGTCCACGCATCGGCAATCGTCTCGCCATACACAAAGGTCGAAAACTGTACTGTCCCAGGTTGCAACTGCTTCACAACTCCTGATTGCGTGTTCGGTTGGGATCTTACCCGCGTTGGAGAGAACACGATCCGAGCGGTGAAGCTTTGATTTTGGCAGTAAGCCGCTTGAGCTTGCGGTACGATCGGCGAGAGCATTTGAGCAGCGGTCATGCCAATTCCACCTAAGGTGATCATGATTGTTGCAGCCAAAGCAGAAGAAGAACGTTTCATAGTAGTAACTCACTTGAGAATGATTAGGTTTTGAAGGTCGGTGAGCAGCACCAATGAGCCTTCACCTGTATCTCAGGCAGTTGAAAAATATTATGCAGAATCGTCATTTAATATTTTTGCTGCTTTCAAGCAACGTCAGTTGCCAAGCTTACTGATCGCGAGTGACTCAGAAGCTAATATAGAAAAAACTTTCAACTTCAGGTCTGGAACCTCTTTACTTCTCGCCATAAAAGCGGCAGAAAGATCGGCAAAAATAAGTTAATGAGAACTTATAAGGTAGAGTAAAAGGGCGTTCTGGAAACTTTTTTATCGGCAATAGTATTGCCGATTCAGCAGTCCCTTATCGGCAGTATGAATCAAGCCTTCTCGAACTTGCATATCACTTGGAAGACTTAGTGATCGGGCTTGCCTCAAAAGCAGGTCAACTGACCCAGGGATTCCATCTAATTGTCTTGCGATCACTAAGGGAATTAGTTCGATCGATGAATTGCTACTACAGCAATCTGATTGAAGGACATTGTACTCGCCTGATCGATATCGAACGCGCTCTATTACAAGACTTCTCCAGCGACCCAGAGCAGCGAAATTTACAGTTTGAAGCCAAAGCCCATATCCAAGTTCAAACCCTATTAGATCTTGATCCGACTTGACAATCACTCGATTTCGTCAGCCCAGAATTTATCCAACGGTTGCATCGCGAGTTTTATCAGCGTTTGCCTGAAGCCTTTTGGCATCCAATACGTCCGTTTCTTAGAGACTCCAATCCTCAATCTTCAGCCCTGGCACTTGCTCGAAGTCTCGAAGATTCTGGGTGACAACTTGTAGCATTGCGAGAAAGTACAATTGCAGCAATCCGCATATCCTTCTGAATCCGATTTTTCCGCAAGTTGGGGTAGTCCGTTAGCATTTGGCGAAAACAGCGATCGGCGACATCATCTAGCTCTAAAACCTTAACCTCTTGCAAATACGCCACGATTCTCGACAATTTTGCATAAAGTCGAACTTGATGATTTGCCTGAGCAGGGTTATTGAGGCGACCCACCCAACCATTAAACAGTTCTTGAACGGTCACGATCGTAATTGCAAGATCTGCCTCAAATTCGGCTGCTTTGTTCCTAACGGTTGGATGATCCTCTAGCCAAAGCGAGACATGATCGGTATCGAGAATGTACAAGTTCTGTCCTCAACCTTCTAACGAATAAACGGAAGGATCGACCTCTGTCTCGTCCTCAACTTCCCGTTCTGCTCGAATCGCCGCTGCAATTTCTGCAAAGTCTGGATCATCTTTGAACATCCCGGCATACTTAATCCACGGGCTTTCTACTCTCCGTTCAGAACCATTCAAATCTTGATTTGGCAAAGGCACATCCCACGAAATCGTCTCACTACGGGCAAGTTGTTCCAAAAAAGCAGCCTGGACTTTTGAGATCGCTGCCTCCCGCGTTGCTGCCTCTACTCGACAATCAGGAAATTCAATGACTGAAGCCGCAACTCTGCCGGAAGCCTGCGCTTCTAACCGAAGCGTGACTCGGAGTGTGTTCGATGAGTGTTGATTCATAGGGTTTCCTTGAACAACATCTTTCATTATAGTCGAGGCATCACTTGAACCTTACGCCTCATTCTCCAGCCACGCACCTCATTGCGTTATGTCAAACGCAATGCCAACCTGTAGTAAATCTTGCGATCGCGCTATTTCAACCGAATTGTAAAGAGCGGTTGTGCGATTATCTCGACTCAGGCAGTTTTAGAGCTTTGAATGAACTCGTCCCAATGGTTTTGAATGGCTTGCGTTGCAGCTTGTCCAATCGCATTCCAATCTGAAGGCGAGAGTAACGAATGGACTACTGACTTCAGTTGGGCACGAAGCGGTTTGTCTGGGGGCTGAAGCTGATCCTCGTCAATCAAAGCATCGAAATAGGCTTGCTGTTCATCCGTGAGATGAGCTAAATGCTGACGAATACGCCGTCTCCCTTCTGTGATCGCTGCTTCAATTCCCGCACCTAAATTGACAGACTGAATCAGTTCTGCTAGGTCGCTCAACACCATTGACTGCAATCTCACCTTTCGCATGACTGCCTTCGCTTGAGCAGGTGTAACAGGCTTCGGATTCCTGGAATACGCAGGGAACCCAGCCCCAATCTCATCGAATTCTGATTCGAGGCGAACGACTTCTTCCAGAACCGTGGGGTTGTCTAGAATGTCCAACAAATCGCCAGTTTGTTCGTATTGTTTCCGCAGCATCTCATCATTCATGATTCAGCCTCTCAATCCTCTAGCGGTTGCAGCAATCGCCCATACTCAAAATATCTCAAATCTTCCTTATCTGGGTCTTGCCCATAATCCGTCATATTGCGACGTTCATAAAACCCTTCTGATGTCGATAAAGCGTGGAGTCCAACGCGCCCTTCATATCCTAAAGCGACACTTCGCCGTCGAGCAAATAGGAGCAGTGCCGTTCCAACTCCATCAAGATAGGGTGGATCTTCAAGACGACGGCGATTCCAAGGGGCAGATGCCAAGGCTTCAATATACACAATGCGGTAGACAGAATTTACCCATGATCGATGCCATTGCGTTTCAATCCACATTAATCCTTGGGTCAATCCTTCAAATTCGAGTGCATAAGCTTCAAAGCGATCGTCAGAAGCAGTTAATCGTTTTTTCATCGCCCAACCCCAAAATTCATCATCCTGCCCTAACTCATGTAGGATGCTTCGCCAAAAGCCCTCAAAGTCTTTCACATGACGCTGCTGCATTAAATAAAGTTGGGCTTGAACAGTCTGCCCCAGTCCTGTTTTTAGACTAATAAGTCGCAGCATGAGCTTCGTAGTTTACAGGTCTTCAATCCTACAACATCTGGGAAATCATCAGATTTTTTCTGAATTGAATGGTGGAAGGCTATGACGCTATAAAACTTAATACGTCTCTAATTTTAGAAAAACAGAGGTGAGACTTCTAAATTCACCCAAAATCACTCAATTGTCTCCAATGACACCTAACTTTTAACGATTGTGATCCAGATTGTGATCCAATAATTGGAAGCTAAATTTTCACAAGCTGAAACGCTCAATATGGTTGACTTTTGAAATACTAGAGGCGCTGATTTGTAATCAGCCGGTCGCAAGTTCGAGTCTTGTCACCAGCTTTCAATAAAATCAAGCATTTTCAAGGCTTTCAGGCTTCGCTAGATATATAATCTGTATGCCAATAAGTGCGTTTGTGCTAGGGTATATGCGCCCAATTTAATGCAGCATTAATGCAGTTATGCCGAAGCTCAAACTCACGATCGAGGCGATTAATGCAAGGCTTAAAGCTGCCAAAGTCGGCGTTTCCGTGCTTCCACGAGGCGACCGTCTTTACCTCCAAGCCACCTTGCCGCCCAAGCCTGGAAAGAAAAAGACTCAGCCTTATCAGCAACAGATTTCATTAAAAATCTACGCCAGTCAAGACGGACTCGCCCAAGCAGAAGCGAAAGCGCTCGAACTGGGTGCATTAATCGCTCGTGAAAAATTTGATTGGAAGACCTATGAAGGGTTGGAAGACGAACCCGTTGCAACCGAAACCTGTGGCAATTGGGTCGAACGCTACCGATTGCATTTAATGCAGACGGTAATCGATGAAGCAACGCCCGAAATCGCCCACTCTGTCTGGAAACAGCGGTTCTGGAATCCTGCATTAAAATGGCTGCCCGTCGATGGACCATTGAATGAGGCAACGATTCTAACGGCGGTGCAGCATTACCGTCAGAACACACGATCGCGGCAGTTGATCTGCCAAGTGCTGCAAGCCTTCGCTGCTTGGTGTGGACTCAACATCGACCTTTCTTCCTACAGCGGAAACTATTCCGTCAAAGATGCAGTACGGGTGATTCCGCCTGATCTCGAAATCGCGAAAGCCATTGAAAAAATTAAGCATCCAGGTTGGCGATGGATTTACGGCATGATGGCAGCTTACGGACTGCGGGATCATGAGTGCTGGTTCACAGAATTAGAGTGGGTCGAAGATCCTGAACTTGGGCTGATTCTGGTCGCCAATGTGAGAGATGGGAAGACGGGTGAGCATCAAGCGATGCCGTTTTATCCCGAATGGGTGCATGAATGGAAATTGTGGGAAGTGTGTAAGCCGCAACTCAAGGTTAAATTGCACAAAGATTATGGCGATCGCACCTCGAAAGCGTTCAAGCGAGCGGGAGTTGGATTCACGCCTTATTCTCTACGCCACGCTTATGCAATTCGGGGTGGGGTTGTGTTCAGAATGCCGATTCCCGTGATGGCAGCGATGATGGGTCACAGTCCAGAAGTTCACTTGAAAACATATCAACGTTGGATTTCTAAGGAACAACATCAGCAGTCTTATCTTTCTGCAATTCGTTACGAGAATCGTCCTAAGCCTCCGATCGTCGCGGCTTCATCCACTTAGCGGGATCTTCTGCAAGGCGCTCTTGGCAGCGCGGAACGTGGAACTCCCATCGCGGCATGGTTGCACCAGGGTCTTCATTGCCTTTGCGGTAGTGATAGCCCAGTTTGAAAAAGCCATTGCGCCGTTTGCGTCTCAGATCCTCAGCGTTCTTGAGGTCGAGTAAGCTCCAAGCATCGTTGGTTTCAAACCACTCTTGCCGCGATCGCTGCTGCGTGACCCCAAGCATCTCAGCTAAGATTTGCTTTACTTTCTCTTCGACGACTGCTTCCAATTGGCTTTCAGGAATTAACCGTTCATTGGGGTGCATCTACCTGCTCCTGAATTAGGGATTGAGAAGAATTCGCTCAGGGTGATACTGGCTGCCATCCCAAGCGTAAAGAATTTGCTGAATTTGCTGACCGTTTAATTGATTGAGAACGAAAGCGGGAATGTCTTGCTGGTTATGCTGCAAAATGGCAGGAATTCCTTTCGGTAAATTTGGGTTCCAGTAAGCATTCCAAATTGGATGTGGATTCTGTTCTGGGAAAGCAACGCTTAAACATCCCAATTGCCCACAGATTTGAGGAAAGCTGAGAAGAACTATAGAGTGCTGACCGTGCATTTTTGTGGCTCGAACGGGGACAGATGCCCACTGATTGGCTGGAATGGATGTGGTTTGCTGAAGGATAGATTGAATGACTTCAGGAGACACAACCTCTGTCGCATTTTTCCATTCCAGAGGTTTGCCTGTCAGGGCTAATTTTGGGTTTGTGCATCCAGAAAATCCGAGCATTGTGATCAAGATTGCGATCGCAACACCAACCTTGAATAGCAAAAGAAATTTCTTCATCGAACCTCCAATTAACAGCGACTTTGACGATTTGCGTTGTAGAAGTCTCTGGTTTTAATGCCGTAAGTTAGGAGCGATAGTTCACCCAGGGCATCACTGCTCTGACTGTCGATCGCGGCAGCATCACCGCCGAAATGTTTTTGGGCAGCACGTTCGAGTAAGCGATCGCCCGTGAAGCGTTGCCCTGTTTTCGGATCAACTTCCTCAGCACTGGCATTGATTTTTTGGACAATGGAATTCTGAAAAGCTTGATCTTGATCCGCAGGCGGGAAGAATTGCATCAAGTCGCGCTCACTGGGTAAGTCACCGTTTTGAACACGCTTTAGGAATTCAGTTCCACCCGGTTTGGCTTGAATCAGTGCTGTAGCAAACTCGTTGTACGGCATGAATTGATATTTGCTCAATGCTCGACCGCAGTTCTTTCCGCCATCAGCACAGGTGTACACTCCAACTGCCATGTAGTCTTGCTGGCTCTCCAGTGCGGCTAACGCTTGAGCAAATCGATCTAAATGGATGCTTTGTACGGTTTGATCTGAGCAACGGCTAGGAATTCGTCGCGAGGAGTCGGTAGACTCAGGGGATGCTTGCTCTGCGGAACGGACAGCTTGACTGGAAGTGGATCGTCCGGTTAAGCCTGCTTGCCAATCCGATGCACCAATGAACATGAGGGAGTTCGTGGAATACCGGAAGAAGGGAACAGGTCCCAGAATGTAGGGTGATGAACCACAGACGCTACTGAATCGAAAATACAAAGCGGTATCGACTTGATCGCTCTCCTCACTCGGTTCCATGACGACCACTTTGAACAGTGAGCCAAAGGGATGTCGCCCTGTCGGTTCTTTGCCGCCATTGATTCCTGCTAAACAGCCTTCTCCACCGTCTACGGTTTGATACTTGCCTGAAATCCATTGCAATCCTTCTGAACGATTTCGCTGATTGCGTCCTATATTCTCCAAATCATCCAGTTCGACGTAGGCGCAATTGTCAGTACAAGCAACACTGAATCCTTGTTGGTAAGAACCGGAAATCGTGCGATTCCGCTCTGCCTCCTTTGCCCCATAAATCATGTCAATTCGAGCAATCGTGCCGCCTACTGAATTTAGTGGTTGAGAAAAAGCATTGAGCGGAAGTTGGCTCAACCCAGGAACCTGACTGACGATCGCAGTCTGCCAATTTTGGAAATCTTTCAGAGGAACTGCATCGAGATTAGGAATGGCAGAAAGTTCATAGGGAGTGAGATTAATGGACTTGAGTTGACGAGATGCGATCGCAGGCTCACTGGCTAACAATTGCGCGATCGTTTGCCCTGTGTTGCGATCATTCACTAATGCGCGAATGGGAGACACTTCGCTAATTTTGCGTTCAGCCAGATTGGGGACGATCGCAGCCAGATGCCCAATCGTCTGTTGAGTCGCTAGCTCAAACTGACTCAACGCAGAATCCTGGGTTGCGATGTCACTTCGTTCGGTAATGAGGCTCAGCGTTAACTCCTCAGCATGGAGGGCTTGTGCTAAGTCGCCCAATCTTAAGACTTCACTGATCGGTTGTCCTGCCTTCCAGCGAATCGAACGATCCGGCAGATTGGCTTGCCCATCTATCTGAAACGGTGGCAGCATCGATAAACTGATCACGCTCCAATCCGGCAGTAGCAGTGACTGTCCGGTTTGAGTGGTTTCGATTTGCGTGGGTAGGGTAGCCTCGGTTGTTTGCCCAGGGTTGATCGTGCTGATCATCCAAAGAATGCAAACAAGACAAACTAGAATGACCTGAACCCAGAGCAAGGGGCGGCGCAAGATCCTTCGAGGTCGCAACATAGCCAGTCCTCTCAAAACACTCCCTTTTGTTGTAAGGAGAGACAGCGATCGCTTGCCTCTGGAAAATGGCACTTTTTAAGCTGCAATGGATTGCGACTCTGCGATTTGGCAGAGGTTTGACCCCCAATGTGGAGAGGACAATCATCGATGATTCTGATTCACTCAATCATTGTTCTTGCTTTCATGACAATGATGTCTTCCTTGATGAACGATCTGATTCAACTATTGCAATCAAAAGCTCAGATTGTGGCAATCCAAGCACCAGCGACAGAACGACATATTTTGCTGGAGCAGTCCTTACAATCTGCCAAAAATGGGCTTTGCTTCTGGAGCAGTGGCACTCAACACCTGCAAAAGGTTGAAGTGCTGAACGGTCGCCTTCAGTTTTCGACGGAATACTACGATGCCATTTCTGATATTTTGCGGTTTATCTTGTCTCACTACGAGAAGGGTGTGTTTATTGTTGAAGGTCTGCTCACGCTCAATCAAGCAGGCGAACCAGATCCAGCAACCATAGCGAAATTGATTGACACATTTTATGAATTACGATTTCAGCCTAATCTTAAACTCATTTTGATGGACGATGTGAGTCATCTGCCAACATCGTTGATTCCGCTCATTCCGACTCTTCGTTACCCGCTCCCCAATCCTCAAGTCGTCAATGATCTCATCCAATCGGTTTGCTCTATTCTGAACGATTCAGAAGCCTTTCATCGCATCAGTCAGGCTTGTCTAGGGTTGCCGCTAGGGGAATTGAAGATTGTTTTAGAGCTATACAAAGGAACTTGCTGTACTGTCGAAGATTGGGTGAGATCTCTGCTCACCTACAAAGTCTCAAAGCTCAAACAGCGCGGTCTAGAATTCATGGCACAGCCTGATGTGCAACCAATGGGGCTGAATTTACTAGAAGCCATCTTAGATCGAGATTGTGCTTTGCTTTCTCCAGATGCTCAAAAATATGGACTATCGTTACCCAAAGGAATTCTGCTGTGGGGACCACCCGGAACGGGCAAAAGCCTGTCTGCAAAGTATGCAGCGAACAAAATGGGCGTGCCCTTACTCGCAGCAAATTGGGGCAGTTTGAGATCGGCGAAACCTGGACAGTCTGAACGGAATCTGGATTTCTTGCTAGAGCAGTGTTGCATCAATGCACCGATCGTTCTGTTTTTCGATGACTTTGATAAAGGCTTTGCAGGCTGGAATTCGGATGCAGACGGCGGAATTGAGGGGCGACTCGCCAATAAGCTACTCACTTGGATGCAGGAGCGAACCGAGCCAGTGTACGTGGTTGCGACCTGCAATCGTTTGGAGAAGCTGCCACCGGAATTGATTCGCCGCTTTGATACGATCGTGTTTGTCGATCTCCCTCATGCGAGCGCGAGAAAGGACATTTTTGAAGTTCATCTCGCTAAGTACTTCCCGGAACTGCACTTTACAGATTCAGAATGGCGAAAGCTGCTGAAGGCGACACATCTCTGTACCCCTGCTGAGATTGCGTTGATCGTGCGAAAGACGGCGCAGGAGGTGTTTTATCAAGGTAGACCGGGGCAGTGTGAGATCGCGGATCTGTTGGAACAGCGATCGCTAATCGTGCCTGCGATGATTCGAGAAGAGGAGGCAATTTTGGCGATTCGGAACCGAGCATCTTTTGCTCGTCCGGCGGCTTCTCCCGATCGCAGTCAGTGGGCAGCACCAGAGCAAAAACTTTTTCAAACAAATGAAGATAACAGTTCAGATGCTCAAGCTTTCATGTCAAAGATAGTAGAGTGAGTGGATCACGGATGAGGGTTAGAGCCAGTCGCCGATCGAGATTCGCTTTTTCAACTCAAGTTACCTTTGGCTAAGGGTTCGACAGGTCTGTTGTGACTGAGACGACTTGCGGCGGGGCGGCATCAGGCGGGTAATGGAAATCAACCTGGAGCGCTCTCGTTTCGACCGATTTGAGATCGACCTTGATCAATAGAGCGACAACTTGCCCAAGCCGATACCAGAGATGCAGATAATGCGTTTGTCGTTGCTGTTGCTCATCCCTGTAGCGCAGTCGCACAGTGCCGCGAAAGAACGGAGAATCCTGTGGTAAGAGTGTCCCTCAGAATGGACCTCTGCTTGCTAGGAGCGAATTAGGGGCGCGTTCTGCTCGCACAAACTTCATATTCTAATTAGACTATTCGTATTACAGTTTATATGTACTATCTAATTTCTTAAGTGGCACAGTTAGCGGTACAGCTTTTTTGTAACAAGGAGAATACCGTATGAATAAGCGGATGCCGAACAATTCGCTCCGGCAACAACTTGCTCAGATTGAGAATTTGACGGAGGAGCAGTTGAACAAACTTCTACAAAGACTAGAAAGCCAAAAAGGAAGACTTTCCTCAGAGGATCGCTCGATCATTGACTGGGGGATTAGTGTCATACGAGCCAAAATTCGCGAAGAGGAGCAGTTGCAGCAAGAAATGTGCAAAGAATTAGAAGGCAAGTATCTTAGCTATGAGACTTTCTTAGAACAATCTAGATGGGAATCATTTGACGTAAGTTGCGTAACCCCAAGTAAATGGCTGCAATCAGTTCAGGAAAATTTAAATGAGATAGCTAGTGCTACCTACTCATGTGGACATCCTGAGCGCGCGGCAGGGTATGCGACAAGACTAAAGAGTTATTTGGGCACTTTCTGTGATGATCCAGAAGTCAGGATATCTGAACAAGAAATAGTTGGGAGATGTATTACATTCTGTGAAAGAATGGCTACCGCCTTTGGAGATCCTAAACAAGGCAAATATAATTCAACTTTTGCCGAGTGCTACAGACAAATTTTAAAGGGACTGCAAAGCTAGGGCGTAGTGGTACTTCATAGTCTCAATACTTTGAGAGGATTCTTCTAATGCATCCTAGAGTTGAATTTCATTTGCAACTTCGTCTTGAAGCTTCTTGGCTTCTGCCTTCTTTTCTTTAGCCTTGCGAACAAGATCTTTAGAATTGCGGTTAATGAGTGTAATTAAGCGTTCGAGATCAGCTTGTTGAGATTCATCACTTTGCTCGTATAGCTTGTAGAGTTTGTCTATGAAAAGGCTCTTCTGTAATTGAAAGATATCCTCCATGCGCGTGTATCTACCATCCAGCAATAACTCATCTTCGTTAGAATCTGTGAGAGCTTCATTTAATTTTGAGAGTAGTTTGTTCTCTAGCGACATTTCCAGCTTAAGGCTTCTGATTTTTGCAGCAAAGAATTCATGCTTAACCTGTTTTAGTAGCTTAAACTGATCTAGCTCAAATTCGCCAGAAATTCTGTCAAGCGCAATATTTGACCTACTGTAGAGTCTTTCGATCGCTATCAAACTACTTTTCTCCCTCTCGGTTGGTCTAGCTTTTAGAGGAAGCTGAAACTCATCAATTGCATGAGCTATCATTATCTGCAATAACTCATGCTCTAACCAGATTGCGTACACCTCAATCGCGTCTACGCGATCATTGAGTTCTTGTCGGTTAGTTTTAATGGCTTTCGGTACTATTTCTGCTCTCAACTTTAATTCTAGTTCTTGCTGTATCTTTTCCTTTTCCTGGTCTTTGAGAATTTCTGTGAGGATATCCTTCACGGCAAAAGCAGCAAAAATTGATGCGATTGCGAATAGTACAGGGAAAGATATTTGACTGAATAAGTCTCCTTTGACTTTATTTTCTTGATTCTCTATTTCTTCTTTAGCTACCTTCTGCACTTCATCGGAGATTTGCTTCTGAAGTTCTCCTTGAGGTACCGATCTCCGAAGAGCAAGTTGCTTTTTCACTTCTGCTTCTACTTGCTTTTCCAGATTGGCTGCTTTAGGTACTTGAGGATTTATAGTTGCAGGTCTAAAGACACTAAAACTCAACCATACAAGTAGAAAAGCTGGAAGATAAGACAATACAGGAACCACAAGAACTTTTATAAATTGATAAAGCTCTTTCTTGTTTGAGTTTTTCATTCGTACCTTTTCGCACCTCAATTTATCTTCTCAAAAACACATACGATTTGTCTTAACATTTCTGTTTGCTCACTGGGAATATTCCGAATTCGATCTACAATTAGAGACGCTGTTGTTCTACTGACTTGAATTTCCTCGGCAAGCTTCCGAATACTGATATCACGGTTCAGCTTACAAAGCAGAAAGATCGCCTGAAACCACTTTCGTAAATCCACATGGGTTTTATGAAAAAGAGTGCCAACTGTCACACTATAGGAAGTGAAACAACTATTGCAACGGTATCGATGTTCGTTTTTATACGCTGTTGCTTTAACTGATCCGCAGTAAGGACAAGTTGGAGTTCCATTCCATCGGATTGTTTCTAAGCAGGTAAGACACTCCTCATGAGTCTCAAGCATGGGGGCAATACTCCAGCAATTGGGCAATTAGGGGACAATTGCTCAAGCCGTGTGTACCGATGGCTAACCGGAGACCCTATGCAAACCATACAAAACGCTAAAAGCGATCATAGGCGGTCTTAATCTGATGTACTATGCTACGTACTGAAAGCGAATGCAAAAAGCACTTTTATCAGAGTATGGTGAATGTTTCTGCTGAGTTGTTTGTCTAAATTGTCATTAGTACATTTTGTGAAGTTGAATAATTATAATTATGCGGCGTGAGTCCGAGTCGAGGGGGTATCACCGCTGCGTCAGCCACAGCGGTGATACCCCCTCGACTCAACGGCATTGCATCTTCTGCTTCCTCACCTACCGATCATCATCCTGGAGCAATGGCGCGAATCACACTCAACTAGTGCTTGCAATTTTGGAATTGCTGCTTCGATACGAATTGCCCCAATTGCGAAACAAGCCCAAAATCTCACTTTGGTTTTTGTCGCATAAGGCTTCCATCACCACCCTGACGGTTCATTGATTATGCTCATCGTGGCTGGAACAGATTGGGCTGAAAGGGGGAATTGGTTCACAACAGTCTCCTATGACTACAAAACACCGGACTCTAGCTGATCGAAGTAGATAAACTCTGGGGACTTCACGCCTGCTTGTTCTCGAATTGCGACTAATTCGGGCGACTCAAAAAAGTCTCTGACATTTTGTGTGGAAGTCCAGGCTGAGAAATGCACAATCTTATTCGGATCATGCTCGTCCCGCAAAACCTGATAGGAAAGCTCACCCGCTTGCTTACGCATCATTGCGGCTTGATCAAAGATCTGTTTCCAGGATGGGTAATCTTCAACTTCGTGAATAATCAGGGTGTAGTGCATGAGCGTAACAGGATGAGAAACGATGGAATTCAGTCATCTGAGCTACCAGCACAGCTTGAGCGGCAACTCAGGACAAAAATCCAGATGTTGACCTTGTGATTCTCCATCAAAGCCAAGCTCAATGCAGTATTCTGTTCCAACTCTTAACCTAACGATCTGTGCATCCAGTAGTGTTTGTAGTTCTGGTGATGGTTCCGTGACCACTGGACTCACTAGCTCGACACGAGTGATCTCCTGCCAGCCTGTCCCATGCTCTAAAGGTTGTGCTTTCTCGGCAGGTACTCGATCTGGACGTTGACCAAACGGAATCTGGAAGAGCATCGGCTCGGTTAACCGATCGCTATTGGTGGCAATTGCAATGCTGACAGATTCAGGCAAGTAAGGTGGCTTGTAAGCCCAACTCGAAAAAGTGCTAGCTTCGCTCCCCGCAGGGTTCGCGTCACTTGAACGGTCTACTGGACGAACACAGATTCCAAAGGGACAACTGCGATCGACTCCACTCTCAGTTGAAAGATTGCGCCCCTGCCAACGCTCCCAAAGTCGAGTGGGACGAATCAGGTGAGATTGAGCTTCAGTAGGATCATGCACCCATAGCAACTCCAGCATGGCATTGTGAAAAAAGAAGCATCGATTTGTAGTGCTTTGCCCAGTGTGAGTTCTCGATCCGCCTTCCACCAAACCAAACTCAACTAATCGATCGGCAATGGCAGCACCGGTGTCAGTACAGATGAACAAATGGTCAAATTCAAAAGTCATCATTCTCACCCACGTAGCTATCAACGCCGTAAGTGTGTTCAATTTTAGCTCTCTTTCCTGAGTCCTTTGAGGTAGTAGCTGCGGTACTTCTTGCCTTCTCGGAATCGCAAATAGGGATAAGGACCGCATCCATTGATCTGCTTCCAAGCAATATGGGCTGATTTACCATTCGGATTGCGATCGCTAGTTTTACTAGCTGTAGTGGCACGGACTTCTTGGTCTTGTATGATTGCCTCTTTTAATGCTGACAGGGCTGCAATCAATTCGCCAAGTTCCGAGGGCGAAAGTTGACAGGCAAGTTGAAGCAATTCTTCAACGGTAATGGGATGCCGGAGACAAGGACACTTTCGAGGCATAATTCAGCAGGATTTAGGGTGCAACGATTCACTGCAATGCCTGGTCAATCAGCAAAGTTATGCACCCTAAACTTGAAGGATGAAGTCAGGCGAACTTAATTTAGGGTGCAAGATCGTTGCAATGGCATGACCAATAGAGGTTTTGCTGCACCCTAAAACTCATCAAGCATTAACTGTGGATCGCTTTGATTGAACGGTAGCGTTTCATCAGGCACGAAGCCCCTGCCAAATTGGAGGTTCAGTTCAACAGATCGAAATGGCGGTGCGACCTTATTTTTGACCGCTTTCACCTTGACGACGATGCCATATTCGTCTGTGCCTCGTTTCAGCGTTTGAATCCGCCGCACCTCCAGACGTAGAGAAGCGTAGAACCGCAGTGCGCGACCTCCCGTAGTCGTTTCCGGTGAACCATAGACGACACCTTGCAGGTAGCGAAGTTGATTGGTAAAGATGACGATGCAGTGGGATTGGGTCGCGTTGAACCGAGCTACAATGCGGCGCAGTGCTTTGCTCATCAATCGAGAGTGAATGCCGACAAGGTAATCGCCAATCTCGGCATCCCGCTCTGCTTCAGGAATCAAGGCAGCGACAGAATCAATCACAATCACGGAGATCGCTTTCGACTCAATCAAGGTTTCAACGAGTGCCAGTGCCATTTCAGCAGAATCGGGTTGCGAAATCAGCAAGTTATCTGTGTCAACTCCCAATTGACGGGCATACTCCGGATCAAGCGCGTGTTCTGCATCAATGAACGCGGCAGTTCCGCCATACTGCTGGGCTTGCAGGATGGCATGGAGGGCAAGTGTGGTTTTGCCTGAGCCTTCGGGACCTTAGTGATGTAGAAAAGTCTTGAAAAGGTTGATACAGCGGCAGTCTCAATGAGACAGAAGGGAACTTGAGCGGGGCAAATTGTGAGATGCTCAAGTTTCCACACAAAAAGCAATCCTATGCAACT